>JAUVKA010000071.1 GCA_030592205.1 Bacteroidota bacterium
TCAGCCCTTTTGATACACCTGTGTGGAACATGAATGTCATCAATAGGAAAATCCAACTGAACTGAACCATAAATTGAAGAATGACTGTTTTCACCAGGTTTAATAATATCATCTTCAGGTTCACATCCAATGACAATAATGAATGTCAGCATTAATAGGAAAGAATAACTTATATATGTTTTTGATGCTATCATTACTAATCGGGATTAAAGCCTAAATGTTTTGTATACTCACTGGTTGCCAGAAAATACTTTGTAATCACTGAGGGCTCCAGGTTTGGAAACCGTTGATAGGTCAGAGATGAAAAAACACCCATTCCGCCTGCGATATTTGAAGTGTTACGAATAAGAGTAAAAGGATTGGATATACCGATTTCACTACCTACCAATATGGCCAGCTCGGGGCCGGTAGCATAAAAGAAGAACTCAAAATTTATCAAATCTCTGCTGGCGCCAGGAAGAGGAGAAATTTGCTTTGCCACAGATTGCAGAAAATTTAATCCGTTTATCTTTTCCTCGTAGATGTCTTCTGCAACCTGTTTGTAATACAAGGGTGTTCTAAAAAAACAAGATTTGAGATTAAAATCCTCGTCTAATGATTCCGAATAATTCATCCGAAATATCCCCTGGTACAATCCTGCATGATCGCCTCCCTTCCATCTTATGTTGTAGGGTGAGATTGTATCAAAACTTACCGTCCGGCCTGGCACATTTTCCGGATCAAGGACGTCCGGAACCTTCATTACAACTGTTTTTCCAGAGACGATTTTGTCAAGCTCAGGGAAATACACATACAAATGGTATTCCTCTTCAGGATTTGGTTCAAAATCGGCCTGATATATCATAAGCCCTTCAACAGGGAATAATCCTGAGTCCTTTTCAACTTCTGTTATGTGATCAAAGACAATTGACTCAATTGGACTATCATTCTCCCATCTTTCTATGTAAACTTCAGCATCAACGGGCCAAATAAGTGAATCGGCCGGCACACCTGAATCTAACTGATCCTCAAAACGAATGAAAGATTTACCCACACGGATGTACTGGGTTTGTTCGAGAGGGTTGAGCAGACAATAAACAATAGGAATTGCTTCACCATCAACGTAAAGATCTACATCGTTGCTGCATCCCAAGCTTAAGATCAATAGAATCAGAATAATTATTATTGCTGATAGGCCTGATAATTTCTTCATGCTTCAGAAGTAGATAACTGTGGGGGGACAGATTGAATAAATATAGTGATTATATATGAAACAACAGTATTGATCCAAATTTTGACCATGCAGCTTTTGCAAATTGATGGTTTTGTACTATTCTTTAATGCACCTAACGGGTATATAATAGCGAGATGGGAAATATCCTTTCCACAAGCTGCCATTATCCCGCGAAACTTTGATCATGTATATATCCGTTCTGGCTTCATTAATATCCTCGGCTATCGAAGAGGAGGTATAATACATACTTTCATAAGTTTCGTGAAAAACGTATATGGTATCCTTTGGTCTCATCCCTTCTGTTTCAATGTAAAATGATGCATACCCTAAAAACTTTCCATTGAAATCAGCTGAACCACCAAAAACCAATTCTTTTGCATTCCCATCTCCCCCTAATGTTTCAATAAGAATCTCCCAATCTTCTTTTACAGGAATGCGCCATCCTTTTGGGCAAACCTCATCTACTTTATCATCGAACCTATCATCTGTAATCGATGATACATGATATAATTTACCAACTGATTCACACCATTCTTCTCTTTCAAAAAGACAAAGAGTAGTTTCATAGCCGGATTTGGACTTACCGGGTATATTATATCTCAAATTTTCAGCCATCCACCATTGAGAACCAATTTGTACTGTTCCATAAATCTCATGGTCTCTATGATCAACAAAATAACCAGTAGGATTCTCATATGGTGAAACGGTTACTTGTCCATATGTGGTAGTAGTTTCCTGAAGATTGTCCATTGCCTGAAGAGCTATGCCATATTTACCGGGTTCAGTGTATTGATGATAAAATACTTTATCCTGACTAAATGGAGTATCCCAATTTCCATCATTATCCCAATCCCACCTCAAAAATATCTGAGACGTCGGCAAATGATCGTCTCTGGATGCCCAGCAATCAAAATAAAATAGAGTATTTACATTCCCAAAAGGGATACTGATTTTAAAGGAGGGCACAGGCGGTAAGTTTTCCTCAGCTGCAAATATTTCAACAAAACTCGTATTCTCGAGTGATGAATAATCCATAATGATCTTACAGCCGACTTCATTTTTACCTTCCCGTTTGAAAACATGAGCCAGTTGCTTTTCGTAGGATGGTTCTGACCAAACCGGATTATTGGGTAGAAGCCATGAAGTTTTGAAATCTCTATCCGGATCCGGATTATATTGGGAAGAGGATACATCAAAAACAATTGTGTCACCCACTGCGATTTGTTCAGGAGACCATAAAATAATTACTTTAATCAGGGTGTCGGTTCTATGTACTTCCAGTTTCTTGCTGGTTGATCCAATGAGTTTTGATGGGTCTTTTACTTCCAGAGTAGGATTAAATAAACCGGCCTTGGAAAACTTCTTTGTTGCTACTGTGGATGAATCAAAATCAGTATCCCAGAAGCCATCTCCCTGGAAATCCCAACGAAACAGTAATTGATTCAGGGAATCTTCATCATCAATAGTCAAACTGGCATCAAACAGAAATTCATTTGTGAAATTACCTGAAGGGGGTGAAATGATAATCACAGGCTTTGGAGATGAATATCCCTGGGTTATTTTTGTTGATTTTGATACAATCCTGGTATTTCCTTCCCCGTCTGCATATTGAAGAAAAATGGAATACTCTCCAGGAGTAAGAAAACGTTTCTTAATTGTTTTAATAGAACTAAACTCTGTATCCCAAATTGAATCTGCGTTCCAATCCCATCTATAAAAAAGGTCATTCGTTTCCGAGCCATAACTTGCCTTAAATATCACAGTATCTGTAGTTTGGCCATCTAAAGGGGCAAGTGTAAAATCAACATCAAGGGGAAATTCCTTGCTTGTTTTATCGCAACTTATTATGCATCCGAAAATCAGAAGACATATCGTTATATTTCTCAGGAATGACATCAATTATTAAAAGTCAAATTTTTATAAATAGTTTTTCCTTTAATGATCTCGATTTTGCCGCTTGTCCACTTTGTTCCCCATTGTCCACCTGGAAAACCATCCCATAAACAAGTATCTCCTTTGCTTGAACATGTAATTCCGGCCTGATAATAATACTCACCATCCTCCAAACTAAACGAATAGGTCCTTAGCTAATCCGATACGTTTGCACTCTCCAGGAAGTAGCCGCTGTAGAGTGAAAAGGGATCAGCAGCGATACTAAGATTGACTCGATGAATCTTGTCAACGGGGACACTGCGATCAGGTATGGGGAAATCGAAAGTTATTCTTCCCATATTTTCTTTTACAATTACTTCTGGGACAACATTGTCGATTATAATTTCAGGTTGACAGGCAAATAAGCCAATGAGCAAAGAAATTGCAGCAATAATCCCAAATCTCATATTTTTTTTATCTTTTCCCATAATGATCTAAGAAGCCCAGGTGCCTGGTTTTATCACCATAGGCCAGTTCGTCTAAAGTTGTGTTTGATAATTGAAGATTGGTAAGCTCGTATTTATTGATTGAGGAAAATATTCCTATTCCATTTTTGATATTGGAGTATTCACTGAAAGCCGAACTTAAATAATTCCCATTTAATTGAGAGAATAGGTATAGTCCAAATTCCTCACCACCTATATACATTTCAAATGAAACATTAATGATCTCTCTTGTAGCTTCTACAGTAGAATCAATCTGTATTGTGCATTCATCAAAAAAACGATTTCCACTAATAGTTTTTTCTATTAATTGAGAATGTGCGAACTCTGTAAATATTTGGGAATTAAAGCTGATATTATTAAACCTGATATCAGTAGAAGTTTTTTCTTCATAGATTATTTTGAAAAATGTTTGATACACTCCAGCTTTTTCAGCCGGTTCCCAGCGAATTGTAAAACTGCTTCCTGATTGAAGATTAATTTTTCTGCCTGGGATAGGTTTGGGGTCATGAACTATGATATCTCCAGGTATAGTGGTCCGGGCGCTTGATATTTTATCATCATTTTCGAAGTGAACATAGATGGAATAAGTATGTAATGGCTTTGGTATGAAAGACGATTTAAAAACTGATAATCCTTCAATCGGGAAGAAACCTGAATCTTTAACTGTTTCGGTATCAGGAGAAAAATAAAAAATATTTCCAAGCTCCTGATTATCATCCCATTCTTCAATATATACTGTGAATTTTTCCATCCAGGAAATTGAATCGGAGTGTGGGCTGGTTAATAAGGATTCTGATGCTCCGTTGTAACTTCGTCCGATCCTAAGATATTGAACATTCTCACCGGGATTCAGAAGGCAGTATACCACATTGACTGGTGGCCCTATCGTGTTGACATTAACCTCTTCAGTACACGAGGTGAAAAAAACTGAAATGAAGATCAGTCCCATATACCCTGATAATATTCTGTGCCTATTTAACATAGATCATAAATTCAAAGAATCCATTGTGGGGGGGGACTATAGCAAATAAAGGTAATAAATAAACTCAGATATTTCAAGTTTAGACTGATGTAAGAATAGCCTTCAAACAAGCATGATGCAAACTAAGTGGTCAACTCTTGGATATTATAAATATTACTAACGCTTCAGGGTCATTGAGTGGATGGCGATAAATAAATTTTGTCAAGAAGCATGAACTCTCAGGAAGTTATCCGGGGTCATCACTGCTAGATCACTGTGTTTGAAATCTTTAGTGTTCCGGGTGATAATTGCATCGATACTATCATATTCGGCAGCTGCGTATGATTGCATAGCATCTTCAAAATCACCGAACTTTGAATTAAGCGCTTCCAATAGGATTTGCTTCGTCATCTTGGTCACTGAAACAATAGTCAGCAACAGCTTTAGTTTCTTAATAACTTTGTCATGACCGGCGAATTTCCGAAGTATATAATAGACATTGCTCACAGTTATTGGCGACACATAGGCTTTGATGTCCTTCTCAGCTGTTAGACTAATAATGGTTGTAGCAGCATCTGCAAAGGGTGACCGGTCAAGAAAAAAGTCAAGAATCACATTTGTGTCAAGAAATACAGTTTTTTTCATCTCATAATAATTTCTATTCATTTTGTATTCGATGCATCTCGCCAGATTATGATTCTTGCATGCGAAAAACTATTGCTCATGGCTTGGTTCATAAATGCTTCTTTATTATTTCTTCCACAAGGGCTTTTTTGTAATCAAAATCTTTTGGGGCCTGGAACGATCCTCTTAATTCCTGTACCACATCTGGAATTTCTTTCCTTACCGGATAGTCATCACTGATTAATAGCTTGAAATAATTCTCGACCAGGTCTGACAGGCTGCGCCCCTGATCCTTAGCATATTCTTTCGCCCGTTCAATAATGCTTTGTTCTATTGTCAAAGTGAGCTTAGTGTCCATACACGTATGATTTTACAATAATTACTACGTGTAAAGTTACAAAAACACGTGTATATTCCAAATAAATAATACGTGAATATCTGTAATCAATTACAAAGCAATATGTGGCTGTTTGGGTTTTTGTACTAAGTATTGCTGAATTAAATCCGTACTTTCGTTATTTTGGAATTTAACCAATGATCTACAGCATAATGAATGGAGTTTCATGGGTGATTATCTTTTCCGTCTTTCTTTGCAATAACGTTAGGGCCCAATCATCGGCTCCCATAATAGATGCTTCAAAATTTGAAAAATCAATCTCTTTCTCAGAGATCTTCACAGAGATTAAGTACGTTCCGCTAGAAACAAATGAGAATTGCTACCTGAGCTACCCAACTCAAATTCAATTTGATGATTCATTGATATTTTTTCAGGATCACGAAAAAGATGAAGTATTTGTTTTTACAACATCAGGTGTTTTTCTTAACAAAATTGGTGAATCGGGTAGAGGACCAAACGAGATTCTTCATTATGGGGATTTTCATTTGGATAAGAATAAAGATAGAATTGAAATACATGATCGAGGTAGGGACAAGCTTCTGGTATATGACTATAGGGGTGGTTTTTACAACACCAAATCTTTATTATGGAATAGTTGTTTTGAAAAAACCACAAGAGGCAATTATCTCCTTTACTCAGGTTACAGGTCTGGCTTTTTTGATAGTGAATACAAACCCATAGAGTCTCCAATTGTTTTAGTTAACGATCAACTTGAGGTTATTAACGAATTTAAAACTGAGTTCATCCCCTTTGGTTTAGGCACTCTGGGGATTATGTCATTGACGGTCGTTTCAATCTTCAAAGATACTTTGCTCTTTTGCCCCAACAGAAGTACAGTAATATACCAGTACCTTGACAATCATCTTCAGCCCAGGTATATATTGGATTTTGGCCGTAGAAACCTGCCCGAAAAATATCATAAATTGAATGATTTTCATTCGAGCCAATTAAACGACTGGCAGACTGACTATGTTCTTGAAGTATATGATTATTCCGAAACTGAGGAATGCTGCATTTTTCACTTTCCCTTTAATAAAGAATCTCATCAAGCTATAATTGACAAGAGCGATTTGTCGGTAAAAATTGCCAGAAGGAAGGATTATATTAATGATCTGGATAAAATTAAACCTAAATATTTCACATTGAAGAGCGTTTATAATAATTATCTTGTAGCATACATTCAATCTCTGGATTTTCAGGAACAAGTAGATAACATATTAGCTGAACTATCACCCAGAGACAGAAAGGTATATGAATCAAAATACCCAAACGTTTTGGATGTTTACAAGAAAGCAGGTGAAAATGATAATCCAATAATAATACTTTATAAATATCGACAGGACTAATTTGGTTTGAGCTGGAAAAATTTGAAACAAAGGTTTAGTATGACCAAAACTATTTGTAATAACCAAGGCCTTGTAGGATATTCGGGATTTCAGTCTGAGTGAGATAGTAAAGGATGTTGAATTCATTTACCTGGAATAACGCTTCATTTTCATTACATTTAGCTTTCCCCCTCAATAAAAGGATATCTATGCCTTGGTTTCGTTCTGGACTAGCTGGAATACTCATTTTCTTCTGTGTGGCCTGTGAGACGGACCCGGTGATTTATGTTGATCATTCCCCGCTTCCTGTAATTTTCGGGGTTTTTAATAAATACGACACCTTGCATTACCTGAAGGTGGGGAGAAGTTTTGGAGCAGAGAAGGATCCCCTGGTATCTGCTCAGGTATATGATTCCCTTTTTTTTGATGAACGGGATGTGACGGTTCGAATCACCGTGGATGGAATATCCAAGAAGCTCGTATTAGTCGACAATATTCCCAAAGAGGCCGGATTATTTCATTTCCCCGGACAGAGATTGTACAGTTTTGAGACTAAACCAAAGCATGGCTGGAGACGAATTCAGCTTAAGGTTACCGTACCTGGTCTGCCAATAGCCATAGGTCAGATTGACGCAGTGGATATAGGTGTACTAACTACCCCCAAAAAAGGCCAGAAAACTATATATCTTGTCCCGACCAGTCCCTGGCGTGTACTTTGGAGTGGCAATCCGTGGAATGAGATTGATGTGGCCTTTGAATTCATAGAAGATTTAGGTAGTTCGATGTTTCAGTCAAAATGGGTGCATATCCAAAACACTAACTATTTTGATTCTCCTCACGACCAATACCGTGAAATGAAGATCACCTACGATGAATTTATCAGGGAAGTACTGTTGCAAATTCCACAAAATGATTCGGTCAAACAAATATTCTTCGGTCAAATCTCCATAAGCATTCACGGAGGAGATGATAACATGGTTAAATACATGAAATATCTGAATGGTTATAATGATTTTAATTTCCAGGATTTTTCGAATATTGAAAATGGCCTTGGTTTGCTGGCCAGCCGGTCGACCTTTACCCTTGATTCTCTGCATTTCGATTACCAATCCCGACAGGCCCTGATGAAGGAAAACAGACTCAAAGTACTAAAAATCAGTCCGTGGAACTAAGGAGTAATAATCCGGATTATATCCGTTCGAAAATCAAGACATAATGAAAAAGAAATCTATAAGCGCTGAAGAATTTGATGCTACTTTTGATAAAGGTGACGAAATGCTTGATTACCTGGTAGTTGAAAAGGCTGAACGGCCTGGATTAAAACCCAGGCGTGTGAGCATTGATTTTCCATCATGGATGGTTCATGAGCTCGATCGTGAAGCTAAACGATTGGGTATTACGCGGCAATCAGTCATTAAATATTGGATTTCAGAAAAGCTCCACCCATCTGCCGAATAAGGAGAATCCAACAGTTCTTAGCTTATCCAAAGAGTCGTACAGGTAAAAACTAAAAGATGTCGTTAGCAATTTATCTGAAGGGGATAATCCGGTTTTATTGGTTGGTAGGTATAAATAGACTTTTCAATTAATTCATTTCAAATGCAAAGCGATTTTCTATCTTTAAACCCTTTAAGCCTAACAAAAATGATACTTCCTGGTGCATTAGGTTTTATTCTTATAATTATTCTTTATGGATTTAGTATTTGGTTTTTATGGTTTCTGATAACCTCAATCAAATCAATTATTCAAAATCAGAAAGATGCTATTACCAATCAGAAGTTGGAACTTGAACTCCTTCAGAAGTTGTTGGAGAGGAAAAACAATTCCTGATTCATAGGGTAAATTCTTTTCACATCTAAGGAAATCCGATTCAAGTTGGTCAAGGTTTTATCCAACTGCCTCACCATCTGTTCACTCTTTCTTAATCTGATAGGAAAAGCAATGAAATAACACAGACAAAAAAGATAATTAATGACCTTAATAATTTACCTTTCGTCTCACCCATGACAAGAACCCAGCATTATTAATTTTTATTATCTTTAGTGTGTCAGAGTTTCAGCTACTAAAACTAACACCCCCCAATAGTTAAATTATTAACCTTTTAAGCTAATTATTATGACCAAATCCATTATTTCCCTGGGCTTGTTTGGGATTTTACAGTTTTCAATTTTTTCTTTCGGGCAGGAATGTTTTGAATTAGATTCAGTCCCGGCAGAATGGTACGGATGTTTTAATTCCTTAGATCAACCAGACTCAACTGTATTGATAATTCAGGATGACAATATTGAATTTAAGGGTGAGACATACTATGCAAAACAGGTATTACAAAACCAGGAAGGAATATTTTTGAAGGCCATGTCCAGAAGTGATTCACTTTTATTCGATATAAAAAAGCTGGGGGATTTTCGTATTAAAGTTTCAGGATATCCTGCTGATACAATGATTCTGGAAGATAGTTGGAAACTTAGTTCGGCTGAATCAATCGAGTATTCTGCCATTCCAAAAAGCTTGAAAAGAAAGTGGTATCAAAAAGTCACTGAAAGTGGATATTGGCCCTTTTTTGTTGAGGAACAGGGCATTGCAGCTCAAGGCCTGACACATTACCTGCCTGATGAGATCCTGTACAAAGACCAGCAATACAGGTTTCTGGTTAATACCGGAAGATCTCTTAGCTATTTCTTTGTAAAGGATATTGAAAGTCACCACATTGATGTAGCAGTTGGGACAGGTGAATATAAAACTTACACAGCCCATACCGGGATTCCAGTAGATCGCCCTGACAAAAAAGATATAATACCATCATATTTTTGGAATACCTGGTATTCAACCTCTGTGGCCGGGAAAAAGAATATCTCATTAAATCAGGATAATTGGATCATAGACAATGAGGAATATGAAATGACTCATTTCAAAATGGTAGAGGATACCATGCGCTTTGTATTATTAAAGGAGCCTGATGTTTTCAGTGTTGATATTTACGATTTAAGTTCTGATTACCTGATGTTGAAATGGGGAAAAAAGAAGCCAATTTTGTTAAAATCAGATTTTAATCTCCCAAATGGTCATGTTATCAATTACATGGACCTTCCTGGCTGGATGTTCGGATATTGGTACTCAACAGACAAGCAAAATCAAACAATATTGAGTTTTGAAGCGGATGAAATTCGTATTAGAGATAAAAAGGTGAAGGACTATCTTTTATTTGAGAATCAGGGGATATATCATTTTGAATATCAGCAAAAAAAGAATAATCGTCATTTAATTATCGAGCCTCTGGACTATGAATATCTACTTGTTAAGATTGATGAATTATCACCCACGCTACTCAAACATGGGATTAATAATTCTAATCTATTGACTATAACCAAAAATCAGATACCTGAAGAATATATTGGGAATTGGTTCAGTCCTGATAAACAGAATAAGTATGAATATACTCTGAGCAAAGATTATTTTATACAAGAGGGGATATTTTATGATTATGTGAGTATTCAACGAGGTGCTGATTTTCTTGAAATGACGGTAAGAAATGGTGAGGAGAAAAAAGATGTGTACGTGAAATATACCGGTAAACGCTGTAAATTCTCATGTGACAAAATTATCGGCAAGGAGGTTCAAAACTCACGCATAAAGTCAATACCAGATCAAAACTGGGACACCGAATATCCCGAATATAAGATTGTGACAGATGGTAAATATATCTTAAACGGTTATATTCTGAATCATCAGCAACATCTTGAGATGAGTACGGTCACTGTATACTGGCATCCTGTCCTGGGTTCAATGCAGGAATCAGCCACTGCTGAGATTGATGAAAACGGGAGATTTCGTTTAGAAGCGGAAATCGATCACGCTTGTGAGTCTTTTGGCTTCCTGGGAAAAGGTTTTATTAATCTTTTTATGGCACCTGGGCACGAAAATCTAGCCATTTTTAACGCTCAAGAATATACGGTGCGGACCACTCCTGCTAATTCGCTTGCCCTTTCCGGACCATGGGCTGAAGAAATTTATTTGTTCAATGATTTTTTTGATGATATGTTAAGCGCTCAGGATCACAAAACTGACCGGGATCATATTAAAGATGATGATTCAACAGCTTACAAAAAATATAGGAAGGACAAGTATCAGAATGATAAACTCAAAATGGAAAATTACAAAATAGCTACAAGCTCATCTCCATTTTTCATTAAGTGGTTAGACACAAGGATAAAGTATACATATGTGGATGACCTAATGAGGTATAGATGGTTAAAAAACTCCTATAACAATGTAAGATCACCATATAATATTGCTGTTTCTACTGACTGGTTGGAATGGGATTCTTACATTCCAATAGATAAAGATTTAGTTTTCAACAGGGATGTAGCCTCAGTTATTCATGAACATGTGATGTATAATAGTACACATACAATGATGGATTTTTATCCTGAGTTTCCGAAATTAGTTTTACCCAAAGATGAAGATGGAAATGAGCTCAGCAAATCCGGATATTACCAGACTTTTTATAACAGGTCTCACAAGAATTATTCACCATTTTTGAGGGATGTATTAACTGCCAAATTTTTCGAATCGGCTTTTGCCCGTGAAGATTTAGCAATTATTGAACCGGCTGTAAAAGGATTTCTTGAAGAAGCAGAGACTCCCTGGGCCATTGATTATCTTAACAGGACCTACGAGACTTTTAAGAAGTATGGTACTGCAGAAATCCCGGATCATGAAGTGGTTGAAA
>JAUVKA010000314.1 GCA_030592205.1 Bacteroidota bacterium
ATCGGCCGACAATGGATTTATTTATAAACCAGGACACGCACTTCTGATTAACACAAGCTACGCCACTAGTGGCCTTGGAATTAGTTTGAGTGCCAAAAAGGTGGATAATATGAGTTTCCGATCATCTCGTAATCAGAACCTTACTAAGCTGATGATCAATTACCTCCCCCCCATTTCCAAAAACCATTCTTATAGTTTAATGAGTTTCTATCCATATGCATCCCAAGCCAGGGGAGAAATGGGTTTGCAAGGTGAGCTTTCATACAGGATTAAGCGAGGGAGCTGGCTGGGAGGTAAATATGGCACACAACTAAGTTTTAATTTTTCCCTTGTCAACGATATAAACCATGAGAGGGTTAATGATTCTATCCCTATGTGGAGTACCGGTACCCTGGGATATTCTTCGGATTTCTTTAAACTGGGAGAAAATATTTTTTACCGGGATTATAATGTTGAAATTTCCAGGAAACTGAATTCAAAATGGAAATTCTCAGGTCTTTATCAGCACCTATTGTATAACCAGATGATCCTGGAAGGTAAGGGAGATATGGTAAAGGCTGACATTGCAGTATTGGATATTACCTGGAAAATTAAGCCTAAACATGCTTTTCGTACGGAAATTCAGGGATTATGGACTGATGATGACAAAGGAAATTGGGCCATGATTCTTGGGGAATATTCCATTTCACCACACTGGTTTTTTTCTCTGTCTGATCAGTATAATTTCGGAAACCCTGATGAATCTAAACGGAAACATTACTTATACGGATCGCTGGGTTATATTCGCGATGTTAACAGGATTCAGTTGAGCTATGGAAAACAAAGGGAGGGAATATTATGTGTTGGCGGTGTTTGTCGTAATGTCCCGGCAATGAATGGATTCACTATTTCAATTACCAGTAGTTTTTAATAATTCCGAATGAAAAATATATGTCTATATCTTCTGATTGTTGCAAGTAGTTTGATATTTGGCTCTTGTGATGTACTCGAGGGTCCATATCTTGAAACACATGATATGGGAGGGGAAGTAGGAGAAAAAAATCTTCTGAATGTTTTGATCCTGGATTTCACCGGACATACTTGCAAGTCTTGCCCCAAAGCCCATAGAACTATCGATCAATTAAAAGATTTATATGGAGATAGATTGATTCCGGTAGCTTTCCACACTGGATACTTTGCCCGCACCCAATCTGGCGAAAAATTCACAAGGGATTTTCGTACCAGCCAGGGTGCAGAAATGGGGATCCATTTTGAGTTTGTCAGTTTCCCTATTGGCCTGGTTGGAAATCTTGATAAAACCAGGCTCTCAACATATTCATCCTGGCCTGCTGAAGCTGATGCTCTTATGAGTGTTGAGTCCCCTGTTGAGTTGTCGACTGATATTGACTACAATGAAAATACAGGAGCAGTTGAAGCAACAATTAATTTAATAAACAAAACTGCCCTCGAAGGGGATGTCAGGTTAGCAGTTTATCTGGTTGAGGACGGGATAATTTCCTGGCAAAAGGATGAGGATGAGGATCCTATCGATGTTGAGAATTATATTCATAACCATGTATTCAGAACCTCAGCAGGATCTGTTTGGGGTGAAACTCTTTCTGAATCAGAAAGTTCTCCGGATGCAAATGCCCAAATCAAAAAAAGTCTGCTTATGGATTCATCATGGGTGCCGGAAAATTGCTCTTTGGTTGTATTATTGTATGAATCAGGTACCATGGAGGTGATTCAATGTACCAGTAAACATTTAATAAATTAGATAAATGAAAAGGATAACACTTATATTCTGGGTTTTATTGATGATTTCTTCCACGGGTTTTGCCCAGAGTTTGAGTCTTAAATTTGGCGATGAGGTGGTCAGCAATGACAGTGTTTTCTACTCCGGAACCGTTACAGATGATTTACTGGAATTGCACATCAAGGTTAAAAACCTGACCGATAAGGATATTGAAGTTAAAGTGAGAAAAACCGAGATTTCCCTGGTTGAGAATTCAGTTAATACCTTTTGCTGGGGCAGCTGTTTTATGCCACATGTTTATACATCTCCAGCCCCTATAACCATTAGGGCGAATGGTACCGATTTTAACTCTTTTGCCGGTGATTATGAACCTTCCGGTATGGAAGGGACTTCCATCATCAGTTATACTTTCTTCAATGTTCAGAATGAAGAAGATTCTGTTATGGTAACGGCATTTTATCAGGTTGGAACCTCAGGGATAGCGGACTTTAATTATAATAGCAGCCTGGTTAAGGTGTTTCCAAATCCAATTGTAGATATGCTCAATATCCAATTCCAGAGCGAGATTGAAACACCTTATTCTATTAGGTTATTGGGTTTAAATGGACAAGTGCTCAAAGAATTTGTTGCTGAATCACGTGCCAGAGAGCACAGTTTCTCTATGGCGAATCTTTCCTCTGCTTATGCTATTCTTGAGATTACAAATACAAAGGGATTGAACATCAGAAAAAAGGTGTTTTTTAGTAAGTAACACGACTTTAAAAATTGGAATCCTCTTTGTCCTTTTAGCCATGACTGCAATATTCATTGGTCAATTGGCTGAAAAATAAGAAACCGACAATTTTTTTGTATTTTCGTCAGCCATAAGTTGTTGGTGAGGAAATCCTTATACGCTAAAACATATGCTCCTCAGTATTAAAACTCTGGTTCGAATATTTATTATCTGTTTTTTTCTTGTTTCAACCAGGCAAGCTCATTGCCAAACCCGATTGCCAGCTATCATAGGCAGCAATATGGTTCTTCAACAACAGGAGTTGGTGCTTCTTTGGGGCTGGGATACGCCCGGATTGGAAATAAATTTGTCAGCATCCTGGCTTGATGCCCCATTAAAAGGCAAATGCAATGACAAGGGAGAATGGAGAATTGAAGTGCCTACTCCAAAGGCCGGTGGACCATACAATATTGCAATCTCAGGAAGCGAAGAGATTGATCTTAAAAATGTTCTGATTGGAGAAGTCTGGTTATGCTCAGGACAAAGTAATATGGAGATGCCATTAAAGGGATGGTCAGGCCAGCCTATTACCGGATCTGAAGAGGCTATTGCTTTAGCAAGCTATCCTGAAATCCGTTTGTTCACTGTAAGCAGAAAACCTTCATTTGAACCTCTCGATGATTGTGAAGGCAGCTGGGCGGAATGTTCTCCAGAACAAGCGGGTAATTTTAGCGCAACAGGATACTTTTTTGGATTAGAATTGTACCAAAAGCTTGGGATTCCGATTGGACTTATTCACTCCAGTTGGGGAGGAACACCTGCCGAGGCCTGGACCAGTAAAGAATATATCAGTCGTATACCCTTTTTTCAAACTTTCCCAGGGAAGTGTGATCCCTTGGAATACCGACAAAAAAAACTGGATGCACACCAGATTCTTCAGGATGAATGGCTCAATAGTCTCGGGTTCTTGCCTGATTCAGATAATCCTCCGGAATGGGTTCTGCCTGAATACCAGGATAAATACTGGGAGAAGATAAAAGTTCCTTCAAAATGGGAAAATACCAGAATGGGTAGATACACCGGAATGGTGGAATTTCGACTTACTTTCAAGATTCCAGGAAAATGGTCCGGGAAAGAGCTTCAACTTGAGTTAGGCCCGATTGATGAAATAGATATCACCTGGGTAAATGGAGTTAAAGTTGGCTCGCATCCTAATACATATAGCTGGAATACACCAAGGATTTATATAATCCCTGAAGGTGTAATTAGGCGAGGTAAGAATACTCTGGCAGTGCAGGTTGGTAATGTTAGCGGGGCAGGTGGGATTTTTGGTGAGACTGAGCAGCTAAGAGTTTTTCCTATAGGTGAGGATAATTCTTTTAGAGTACTTAAGGGAAAGTGGAAGGCCAGGAAAAGTAAAAGTTATAGCGCTGTAATCGATATGCCGAATTGCAGGAATTGTGGAGAGCCAAATACGCCAACTACTTTGTTTAATGGGATGATAAATCCTTTGATCCCATATAGGATTAAAGGTGCTATCTGGTATCAGGGTGAATCAAACCGATATGATGGGAAATTATATGGAACTATTTTTCCAAACATGATAATGAATTGGCGTGAGAATTGGAATCAGGGCGATTTTCCTTTTTATTATGTTCAGATTGCGCCTTATACATACAGGGACGATTTAAGTACCGGTTTGCTTCGGGAAGCCCAGCATAATACCATGAATTTATCCAATACCGGAATGGTGGTAACAATGGATATTGGTGATTTGGTAACCATCCATCCTCCAAACAAAGAAGACGTGGGCAAACGGTTGGCATACTGGGCTTTGGCTAAGGATTATAATAATAGAATCGCATATTCGGGACCCTTATACAAAGAATCAAAAATAGAAGGGAATAAAATCAGAATTATTTTTGATCATGCAGGACATGGCCTTAAAACGGATGGCTCACACCTGATACATTTCCAAATTGCCGGTCGTGATAAGAAGTTTATACCGGCACAGGCAGATATTGATGGGAATACTGTGTTAGTTTATAGTCCTGATATTAAGAACCCTGCAGCCGTAAGATTTGCTTGGGGATCAACTGATCAGACCAATCTTTTTAACTCTTTTGGATTACCTGCAGGGCCATTCCGCACTGATATCTGGAAAGATTAATTTTGAATTGAATGAAATCAATGAAATATCAATAAACCAGTTTTAAAATAATCAACAAAATGAAAAAATTACTCTTACTTCTTACGGGCGTAATTATCATCGCCGGTTGTCAACAAACCCCAAAAAATCTGTGTCGGGTTACAGGAACTATTCTCAATCCTGATTCCACAGTTTTAATGTCTTACATTGACCGTGTAAGGGATACCATAGAGCTCAATGAAGATGGAACCTTTTTATTTGAAAAGGAATCCGAAAAACCCATGACCATTATGTTTCTATATGGTCGGAACAATGCTAGTATTTATATTGCTCCAGGCAAAACAGTTGATTTTATGGTAGATGTGGCTGATTGGGCAAATTCCAAAAGTTTTGCAGAAGACCTGACAGCTGAAAACAACTATTTGCTTGAAAAAGCTATCCAAAATGAAATATATAACTCCTTTTATAAAAAATTAAATGAGCACCTTATTGATGATTTATTTTTACCCGATA
>JAUVKA010000278.1 GCA_030592205.1 Bacteroidota bacterium
ATTCTGTGTATGAGACTCTCCTGTTGAAAGGAATGAAATTCATGGAAGATGAACTGTTTGATGGTGAATATTTTATCCAGAAGATCCAATGGGAAGGTTTGCAGGCACCAAACCCTATTGAGTTCTCACAGGGTTCATGGACAGCCAATTACTCTGAAGAAGCTAAGGAACTTTTAAAGAAAGAAGGCCCTAAATATCAGTATGGTACAGGTTGTCTTTCTGATGGTGTTTTAGGTATGTGGATAGCCAGTGTTAGTGGCTTGCCGGAAATTATTGAATCCAAAAAAATTCAAAGTCATCTTGTGGCCATTCACAAGTATAATTTACTGACGGATTTAACTGATCACGCTAATCCCCAGCGACCTACTTTTGCCTGTGGGACTGACGGCGGGCTGCTCCTCTGTTCGTGGCCAAAAGGAGGAAAATTATCACTTCCATTTGTTTACTCTGATGAAGTTTGGACGGGCATTGAATACCAGGTTGCAAGTCATTTGATGTTTAAAGGTGAAGTTGAAAAGGGTCTTGATATAGTAAAGGAAGTAAGACGCAGGTATGACGGTAACAAACGAAATCCATTCAACGAATATGAATGCGGACACTGGTATGCCCGGGCCATGGCCAGCTACGGAATGCTCCAGGGACTCACAGGAGTTCGCTATGATGCAGTAGAAAAAACCCTTTATATCGATTCTCAGATAGGCGATAACTTCACCACCTTCTTATCTACTGAAACAGGTTTTGGTAATGTAGGACTGAAGAACGGAAAGCCCTTTGTGGATGTTAAGTTTGGGGATATTGATGTTGAAGAAATTGTAAATGGTAAATTGTAAATGGTTAATTGGTTGAAGTTGCGGGTTGCAGGTTGCGGGACATAGGGATCGTGACAAAAAATTAACGAAAATGTGACCGTAGCCCAGGACCGAGTGTTTTTACAGATCTGATAGTTTTAAGTAAAGCGGCCTACCAGACTCATCAATCCCCTGAATTACAAGCCTATGTTTGGTTCTCAAACGAGGATAGGGTAATGTCAGGCTGGTTTCAGATCCCTGGTTCAATTGCACATTGGGATCCCAAAACAAAGTTGGATTATAAATTTCTTCAGGTAGAATATTCTTTTTCTCTGATGGAGCAGTACTCTTTTTTGAGACAATCTCAATAATGCCGCCTGCACTGTTTAATCCACCAAATTTTAGTATCTCGGCTATTGAGACGTGTACCTTAACACTTTCAACCGCAAAGGGGTCCAGATCCTTAATTGCTTGAGCCGAGGAACCTCTCATAATTCCATCAATAAATATCAAAGCAGGAGGTTGATAGATAATAGAAGTGGGACTTCTGAAGTAAATAACCTGCCCTGACGTCCAAATTGGCTGGAGAACTTTAACTACATTAAAAACTGAAGTCCCCCTTTCAAGTAATCTTGTTACTATCTCCTCCTCGCTCAACTTCCCGGGAATCAGTTCCAACTCCTCCAGGTCAACTTGGTTCGAAGCCATAAAATTCTTGAAATCCTGTCCTGTATTCAGAATATAGTTCTCATTAAACTGGTCTGCTCTTAATACAGATAATAACTGCCCCATTGCTCCAGGATTCTCCTGATCAAGCAATGATTGAAGAATTTCAGATTCTGATTTATCTCCATCTTGATTCCCGAAGATATTTCTTTTCCAAAATATGTCAGTATTGATCTGGGATATCATGAACATATCAAACAGTTCGGGATCAAACTTTTCAGTATCCGTAAGGTAACCAGGAGGAAAGGGAGAACCTTCCAGGGATGACCCCAGTAGGAAAACAGTGCAAATATCCGGATTACTATACCAATCAGGGCTCATTATTTGGTCGACAAGAGAGACACTTAGATTAACTAATCCAGATTCTGTGCCACCAGGGCCTTGACTTATATTCAACTTGCCTTTCCCTTCGAATGCCTTATCAAGCACCTGAGTCTCAGCGTTAAGAGTATGCCTATTGTTGTAAATGAATATAGGACGCTGAGCCAATAAGCCATAATCCTCATTTATAACATTTACCCGCAAAACTCCATCGGGAAGATTCGCAAGAGGAATGCGAAATATTTCCTCCTCCTGAATGACCATACTCTTCGTAAAAACAACTTGGCTTCCTGACTCAGCAATAACCTGAATCGGTAATGAATCAAGCTCATAATTGTATTTAAGATCAAAAACTAATTCTTCATCAGATCGGTGATCCAAAAGCATTTGAAATCCTTCATCCTGGATTTCAGGCAAAGGAAATTCCATATCAGCTTCAAATGGCTCAGTCAATCTTACAACCACCGGATTGCCTATATCAGGTACCAGAGTAAAATAGCCCAAACCCGGAGAAGTTGTGCTAATTGTTCCAATCTGGCGATCATTATCATCAAAAAGCAAGCCTTCTACATCAATTGGTTCCCCAAAAATATTTTTTGCTGTAAAAACTATTTTTGTTTCATATCCCTCTATAAAACGTCCACCCTCAGGAAAAAAGCTCAATAATACAGGTCTGTCACAAGTTGGAATAATCAAGCTGTTTGAATGAAAAATACCATTGTAATCAGATGAAACCTGAACACTGGTCAGAGATAATCCTCCTTCATCTGGAATATTGAAATTCAGAACTGCCCTACCCTTCCTGTCAGTTGAAGATTCTCCAAATCTAAATACATTTCCATTTTGACTAAAGGAATAATCAAAGGTGCTATTTCTAAGCGGCTTTCCATAAGCATTAAGTATCACAATTTGGATATCCCCAAAATCACCAGGTGAATACATTGGTTCCTTGTTAGTAAGCTGAATTCTTAGGGAAGGAATAATAAAATTCTTAACCATTATTCTACGACTGTATAATCTGGGTGCAGCCGACTGTAATGATTGATTAGTGTACGATTTAATGGTGTATTCTCCATAATTTATCTCTGAGTCGAGCTGAATTTCTCCAACAACCCGGTCCTGATCAATTGGGAAGGCATCACGCAAAATTTCCTCCCCAAGGTAATTAAGCAGCAAAACATACAGACTATCGCTTTTTACTACTCTACTATTACCACTAGTGATATATGCTTTAAACTGAATACTTGTACCTGGTGAATATACATCCCTGTCGGTCTGAATGAAAATTTGCTCCTCCGGATGCTCATTTAAAAACCGCTCATAATCCTCCAGTATAGATGAACTATCGAATTGGGCGTTTGCCACACTTCCCAAAGCAAAAATAATTGCAAATGCACCAAGAAAAACCTTGGTATTGGCCCAAAATTTGTTGTGTTTCATATAACAAGAACTTAAGGAAGGAATAATAATTCCAGGTTAATTTATGCTTATGGGGGCATCTATCAATAGCAAATTTCAGACCAAACCAATCTAAATTTATGAAGATCTTTCATTTACTCCTGGCCTTAATGGTTTTCACAGCTGCTCACTCTCAAACAATTGAAGGAGTGGTGCTTGACAAAGATACCAAAGAACCATTAATTAATGCCAACGTTTACTTCAACGGTACTTTCAAGGGAACTACGACCGATACTCTTGGCCATTTCACCTTGAATAGTGCTGATCACCCCAATCATGCTCTTGTGGTAAGTACATTGGGATACTACTCAGAATCTTTGTTTGAATACAATTCAGATGAATTTATTACGATCCTTCTTGATCCTAAAACTCTTGAAATCGACAAGGTTTTGGTTATTTTCAACAAAACAGAAGCCGAGAAACTCAGAAAAAAGGGCCTAAAACGGTTTAAAAAAGAATTTCTTGGGAACACTTATAATGCCCGAAAATGTGAGATTCTTAATCTTCAGGACGTAAAAATCAAGTTTAGTGAGGATCAAAAATCTTTTGAAGCTTATGCCAATAAGCCAATTTTGATATATAATGCAGCTTTGGGCTATTCAATCACCTATCATCTGGGTTATTTCGGCAAAGGCGCAGACGATCTTTCCTATCAGGGGACTTACTTTTATGTTGAAGATACAACAAAAAGAAAAAGACAGACCAGGAAAATGATTCAGAGGAGAGAGCAAACTTACAGGGGATCACGTATGCATTTCTTCAGATCACTATACGAAAATAATACAGATGAAGAGGGCTTTATAATTCATGATTCTTTGTTCAATATCGTCCCATCTCAAAATATTATATCTGAAATAGAAAATCAATCCAGATTTCTGACTTACAAAGGAGAATTGTCCTATTTGTTCTTTCCCAATCACAATAATAAGGCCTATTTTACTGCAAGCAATTTATATATAGAGGCCGATTCAGTCCTTTTCACAAAAGATGGTTATTTTGATCCAAAGAAAATTATCTGGTCTGGCAAAGCAGCAAAACGAAGAGTAGGTGATTTATTGCCTTTTGAGTATAAAGTTGAATAAACCCAGAGATTCGAGAGCTGCCTTTTGCCTTTTACAAAACCGGTTTATTGGTTTCGAAATTATGAAAGGTCTTCCTCATTAAATCGGATAAACCAAGTTTGTAATTTATGAATGAGCTTAATCTACTTGTATAGGTCTGGTTCAAACGATCCCTTTCCACAGCCATATCCTGACTATCAATTTCCCCATTGGCATAGCGTTGTCGGGATATTTCGAAACTCTTCTCAGCAACTAATACGCTTTTCTCCATAACTTCAAGACCTTTAAGATTATTATGAAGTTGGTCAACCAGGGATCTTATCTCCCTTTCAATCCTCACCTTTTCACCATCCAATTGCAGTCGGTTTTGTTTCAATACGGCTTGGGCTGATTTAACCCGGGCCCTGTTTTCACCCCAATCAAGGAGAGGGATACTGGCTGTAAGTCCTACCCCAAAACTCCCCGGTCGATCCATCAGGTTTTGCCAGGTATTTTCAAAAGTAGTTCCAATGGGAATTCCCCGATCACTTTTATCTACACCAATTAAATTGTAATCCAAGGTGATATTTCCACTAATCATGCCCGCCGCTTTCTGCCTCTTAACCATCATTTCCTGAAGTTCTATTCTAATTTCATTTTCCTTTAGCTCCAGGCGATTGCTAAGAGCCAATTCAACCGCTTTATTTACGTCAATCAGTATAGGAGTGTAATCCATTTCACTCTGAATTGAAATACTGTCAGCAAGATTGATTCCCAGGCTTTCTTTAAACAGATTATGCTGTGTAGCATAATTTACCTGTGCATTATCATAACTATTTAGAGCTGCACTCAGGTCGACTTCCATTCGCAGGGCATCAACTTCCCTGATCAGTCCTGCATCATATTTATTTTGTGCGATAGTATAGGCTTCTTCTTGCTTCTCAAGATTCATATTGGCAATTTTCATCTGCTCTATTGCAGACAGAAGACTATAAAAGCCCTGACTTACAAAATAATCTAATTCAAGCTCAGCCCTCTTAAGCTGCTTCATAGTCATATCATAATTAAGCTTAGCTTGTTTGAAATTTAACTTGTAATTATTAAAGCCAAAAAAAGCCTCTATTGGCTGGCGCAGACCGATCCTTGATGTCAACTGAGCATTTCTGTCATTGGCATAAAAATCAGTAAAATTATTGATACCTGAACGAATGTAAAGAAACCCATCAGTCGGTAGAGGCTGATTAACTGTCAGATAACTACTCATCTGGTTTTGTCTTACCGGATAAAATGAAAGTCCCGTACTGTCTTCAAATTGTCGGATAGTTTCTGAATATGACGGCATAGTCAGATCAAGATCGATATGTGTTTTAAACCTACTGGTAACTGCCTTCAGGTTATACGAAGCTCCATTCAACTGTTCTTGAAGTATCAGCATGCTATTACTCTGCTGTTTGGCCACCTGAATACTAGTTTCCAAATTTAGGTGATGGAC
>JAUVKA010000067.1 GCA_030592205.1 Bacteroidota bacterium
ATCTTCGTCCGGGATTTCAGGAAACGAGCTGCGTAAATTATCAAATATGATCTGCTTTCGGTAACCGGGGAAGACATGCATGAGCATGTAGCCCAAATAGCTGCCCAAGTATAGAATCTGCAATGGAGGCAGGGTAATTAGCCAAATCAGGTAGTACAAAAGCCCGGTAAATAATCTTCTCATCTTGCTTAGGGGCTGCACCTATTTAATATAATTTTGTAAAGATCTGCTACCCCATCCTTTATCAACATCATAAGTGTCATAATCCTGAAGTTGGGTATTCCTGCCGTGGAGATCTATTTGCCAATATGGATTATATATTTCACCCCTTGCATCGGAGTGCAGCAGAATATATTCTGTGCCAACCAAATGTGGATTATAGAAAATAAACCGTTTGTTGCTTTGTTCAGCCAATTTGTAGAAATGCCAGACAATATAAGGATAGGCATTTGGTTCATGCTGGCTTTCCTCTGCATCATTGGGTGGCCCGTATTTCAACCAAACACGACCCTGGTCGGTTTGGAATCCATGCTTAATGCGTGTTGCGTAAGCCTCTTCAACTCTCAGTACCTCTTCTTTATAACGAGTCCATTCCTGTTCAGAGTAATCGGCATTACGGTTCTGCCAGAAATTATATAGGAATTTCTGCATCTTCTTTGTATCCGAAGTTTTTGTAACATTAATTGCAAACTGCCTTTCCATGGAATTGCTGATAGGAATCAAACTCAATAAGTAAAATCGCAGCGAGTCAAGTTCAGTTATTTGCTCAGCAAAAGTTGAGCTTATATCCACACTTTCAATGTCTGCAAGGTCAATCTCTACACCAGGATTGCTTCTTTGAAAGAATATCTTGTTCATTAATAACAACTCATTTTCCTTGTTCCTGGCCTCTACTACAAGATTATAATTTCCACTGGGGAGATCCTGAATTGACAGAGCCCTGAGTAATATATTAACCGGAGCCGCCTTTTGTCGTTGGAAAAAACTGAAATCATCGAAGGAAACATTGGTCTCAAAGGATTCCAAATAATAACTAAAAAGAAAATCTTCTCCTGCTCCAATCAGCTTATCGAGTCCATATAATTCCAGATAAAAAGTAAGCGCATTAATCTCAGCAGGGAACCAGTCTCCTACAAAAGGAATAAGATCGAATCCATTCTTTGTGAGAACATTATCCTCCTCTGATTTTGAAAATGATTCGACGAATTGAAAGTCGGAAAACCTCATTTTTTCCATGTCGTATTCTAATGATATCATATCTGCCAATTCAAGAGCCGACTCCTCGCTATTATTGTCCTTAAGCGACAATTCCAATTGATAAATACCATAGGGGAGTGGTATTCTCTGTTGGTCGATGAAGTTCGGTATTGATTTTGAAGTATCCTTAACTTCAGCACTGATCAGATTATATTTTCGGAAATCCTTTATTACATCATCTTGCTTAAAGATGATGGTAACTCCCAGGGAAGCCTGGTATACTCCCTTTTTGTTGATTTTGTATGTAGCCGAAGGGCTAAATACTTTTAAATATGTTTCCACATAGGGGCCTTCAGCAGGATGAAGAAAACTCGCATGATAAAATAAGGCCTGCAGATTTTGTGCCATAAGGCTTGGTGTCAGGAACAGAAAAAGGGCGAGCAGAGTAAAGATTAATCGTTTCATGATGACGGTTTTATATTATTATTCTATGTGTGTTAATTCCACTTAAGCTGCTTGTATTCAGTGTTATGGGTTTTATTTAGTTGGTTGAGTTTGGAGGAGTATATTCCTTTGTCGCCTGGTCCCAGTCCAACTTTAAATGAGTTTTCTGAAAAGGTTTCACTATTATAGAAAAGTACTTTTCCTGATCTGACAAGCACTTCCACCTCATCATTTCTTATTGGTGCAGAAACACGGAATGATGTACCGGTAACACGAATCTTCACTTCTCCTGATTGGACTATAAACGGACGGTTGGGGTCGGAGCTTACTGAAAAATAAGCTTCACCTGTGATCCTCACTTCCCGCAGTTCCTGATTGAAGCTTCTTGAATAGCTGATTCGCGATCCTTTGGTGAGAAAAACTTCACTTCCATCAGGGAGAATTGCTGCAACAGGTTTATCGCTGTTGCCCCGGATAGTAAAATCGTCTTTTTGAAGATTCAGAATTAATGTAGTGCCTATGGCCAGGATCACCACTGCAGCAACCCTAATAAGCCATATCATTACCTTTTTTCTATCAGGCGTTTTTTCACCGGCGGCTATTATAGCAGCCTCAATCTTTCCCCAGTCCTCCTGCATTTCTGCCATCCCAACAACTTCTGAGGATTCTTCAAAAATGGATTTCAGGGATTGATAATGCTCCTTGTTTTTGGAATCTTGATTTATCCAAAGCAGAACTTCAGATTTCTGGGGTGGACTAGCTTCTCCAGCAATGTATTTGATCAATAATGAATCTGTAATCATAGTGTCTGTCATTTTAAGCTTTCTGCTTATAAGACACGCATGCTTACTTTTTCCCCTAAAATAAAATTAACGATACTTTCTGAGTCGCTTTTGCAGTATCTTCCTGGATCTGGCCAGATGATTTTCTACTGTTTTTACAGAGATGCCTAAAGTTCGGGCCGTCTCTTTTTGAGATAAACCCTCCAGTTGAGTCAAGGTGAAAACCTGGAGGGCTTTTTCAGGTAAATCATCAATAGCTTTTTTTATCGCTTCGGCCAGGAAAGGATTCATTATTGATGGCAGCTCTACACCGGTTAGTACATCTTTTAGCATTGTGTTTTCGTAGGCACGCTTTACTTTTTCATGTCTTAACCAATTTAATGCCTGATTGTTAATGGCAGTAAATAAGTATGCCTTGATAGATCCCCTGATAATGGTTTTGCTCCTGTTTTCCCAGAGTTTAAGAAAAACATCCTGTACCAGACCTCTGCTTACTTCCATGTTTTGTGTCATGGACATACCATAAGCGATCAAGTGGCTGTAATAGGTTTCGAACAGAGACTTGAAGGCGTTGATATCACCTTCTTGTAGTTTGTTCCTTAATATGTCATCAGGGTTCGACAAAGAAGTTCTAAAACCGAAAGTTAATAAATTAATCAGGCAATTGGTAGATCTATTCCCCCTTCTGCAATTATTCTAGGTCTGGTATGAGGAATATTAAGCGGAAACTCTACTAAAAGAATTTTTTTATTTCTCTAAGGAAATTATCATGGCAGGCCCCGTTTGTTCCGACATAATTTTCACCAAACAAGAAATCCTGCCCTCCTTGGAAATCACAGACTTTTCCTCCTGCCTGGCGAATTATTACTGTGCCGGCTGCCACATCCCAGGGTTTAAGATTGTATTCATAAAAGGCATCATATCTACCACAAGCCACATAGGCAAGGTCAATAGCAGCTGAGCCCAAGCGTCTCACGCCATGAGTGATTTTCATGAATTTCCGTAATGAGTCCATATATTCATCAATACGTCTAAAATCCGTGTATGGAAAGCCTGTTGCTATAAGGGTGTCGGCCAGATCTGATCTTTCAGATACCCGGATTTCATTACCGTTCAAAAATGCCGGCATATTTTCACATGCATAGAAGCACTCTTTCTGAATAGGGTCGTAGATCACCCCGACAACCAGTTTGTTCATTTCCTGCAATGCAATACTGATGCAAAAAGGGGAGACCCCATGAATATAATTTGTAGTTCCATCCAGAGGGTCAATTATCCAATTCCATCTCTTTCCCTTCTTAACGGAAGTTCCCTCCTCGGCAATGAAACCAGATTCCGGTATTATCAAGCTGAGCTCTTTCACCAATCTTTTCTCAGCTTCCTTGTCTATTACTGTAACAAAATCCATTTTGCCTTTGGAAACAATCTGATCCTTACTCAGGGAGTTGAGATTGGAAGCAAGAAATCCGCCTACTTCTTTAACAAGGTCGATGACTGATTGAGTTGTTCTTTGATAGTTCATGGGTTGGTGGATTGGTTATTCTTTCATAGTTTCTATAGTAGTGTGTCTCAAGGTTCCCGCCTTCGCGGGAATAGCCTGCCCCGAGAATCGGGGACAATCGCTTTGGCGATCCACTTTATTCACGTTAATACGCATGTCATCCCCGAAAGCGGGGATCTAATGGCTAGCTTCCACTTCCCGTATCTCTCCAAACATTTTACCATCACTATATCTAATAAGACTTACATTCTGTTGGGTATGCAAAAAATCTTTTACCAGAGCTACTTCAACTTCAACATAATTTTCTGTAAATCCGATCATTGTGTCTTTTTTAGTTTCTCTTTCGAAAATTACTCTTCCGACTGTTCCTTCCTGAGATCGATAGAATTTGGCTTTTTTAGTTTCAGATAATTCGCGAAGCTTTTTACTGCGATCATCGCGGATACGGTTAGTTACCTTAGGTGTCATGCTGGCTGCAGGCGTCCCCGGTCTTTCAGAATACGTAAAAACGTGGAGGTAAGAGATATTCAATCCTTCAATAAAATCATAAGTTTCATTGAATTCAATATCTGATTCACCCGGAAATCCAACGATTACATCAGCACCAATACAGGCATTTGGAAGGATGGATTTAATTTTTCTAACACGATTTTCAAATGTCGACCTGGGGTAGCGTCTGCGCATGGATTTGAGTATCGAATCTGAGCCGGATTGAAGAGGAATATGAAAATGAGGAACTATTCGACTTGATTGCGCAATAATATCAATGATTTCATCAGTCAGAAGGTTCGGCTCTATGGAAGATATCCTGAATCTGGTTTTAATATCCAAATTATCCAAAGCCTTTACAAGATCTATGAATGACTCCTTAGTACTACAGCCAAAATCACCAATATTAACACCAGTTAGAACGATTTCTCTAATTCCCTGCGACGCAATGTTTTGAGCTTGTTGTTTCAATTGCTGGATATACGGATTCCTGCTCTGGCCCCTTGCTTGCGGGATAGTACAATAACTGCAGGAGTAATCACATCCATCCTGCACTTTCAAAAAAGTTCTGGTTCTTTCACCAGAGGAATAGGCCGGGTAAAATTTTGAATGATTCTCTAAATCGCAGTTATAGATTTCAGTTTTCCCCTTTTTAAGTGGTTTGTTCAGATAATTTACAAGATCAAATTTTTCTTTTGTTCCAAGTATTAGATCTACACCATCAAGGGCCGCCATTTCTTCCGGACGGAGTTGTGCGTAACAACCCATGGCCACAATAAATCCATCAGGAGATACTTTTATGGCTTTTTTGATTGCCTGTCGGGTTTTTCTATCTGCTGATCCGGTAACAGAACATGTATGGATGACAGAAACATCAGCTTCCTTGCCGAAGTCAACCCGACTAAAACCCTCCTGTTCAAGCTGTCGGCCAATCTCCGAGGTTTCAGAAAAATTAAGCTTGCACCCCAGTGTAAAAAAGGCAACTGTTTTCTTTTTTTCTTCCATTTCGAAGGCAAAGATCATAAAATCTTTCGGACCATCGAAAAGTGAAAATGCAAAAAAAATAAAATACCTGTTCTATAGTAGGTTGCTGGCTAGTTCTGCCAGGTGGCTTCTTTCACCGTGTACCAGATTAACATGAGCAAAAACTGCCTGACCGTTCATTTTATCAGTGAGGTAGGATAAGCCATTTGATTTGGAATCGAGATAGGGCGAATCGATTTGGTGAACGTCACCTGTAAAAATTACCTTCGTCCCTTCTCCAGCCCGGGTAATTATGGTTTTTACTTCGTGGGGAGTCAGGTTTTGTGCCTCATCAACAATAAAATAGACTTTTCCCAAACTTCTCCCCCTAATGTATGCCAGAGGAGTAAGAACAAGTTTATCATCCTGCAGCAGCTGGTCGATTTTC
Source organism: Bacteroidota bacterium (assembly GCA_030592205.1). Classification (GTDB taxonomy): domain Bacteria; phylum Bacteroidota; class Bacteroidia; order Bacteroidales; family UBA12481; genus JAUVKA01. Next base: position 5,825 of record JAUVKA010000067.1, read on the forward strand.
TGAAATTCTTTACTGCGCTGATCAAACTGATGCCTGATTACCGTAAGGTTATCAAATAGGGGATGCATATAAGGTTCAATCTTCTCGTGAGCACTACCGGGCAAATAGCCAAGATCCCGGTTTCCCAAAGGAATGATCGGTCTGGCCAAAAAGATCTGGTGAAAATCCCTTCTTTGCTGGAGTGCGGCTGCCAGAGCAAGTAAAGTTTTGCCTGTACCGGCTTTGCCCGTAAGGCTAACGAGCTGTATGTCAGGTCTTAGTAATGCATCAAGACAAATAGCCTGCTCTGCATTTCGGGGTTCTATACCATAACATTTAGATTTTTGAACCACAAAAAGAGCACTTGTTCTGATATCAAAGATGGCGAGGGCAGAGGATTTATTTCCTTTCAGTATCATGTACTGGTTTGCCTGAGGTTCAAAGCCCAGATCAAATTCCTCTAAAGCCACTCCTTCATGGTTGCTGTATAATTTACCCAGTGCTTCATCATTTTGATGTTCCACTACTGGTATTCCCTCATAAAGCATATCAAGATTTGTTACCTGACCGGCTTTATAATCCTGGGCTGTCAAACCCAGTGCTTTGGCTTTGATTCGCAGGTTCACGTCTTTAGTAACCAGAATGACCTGTTTGTCTGGGTTTTTGTTTCTTGTGTAATCAGCGATGGCAAGGATCCGATGATCTGGGATTTTTTCATGAAAAGATTCCTCCATCTCCCGGGAAAATGGTTTACCTGTTTCTACATATAATCTTCCCAAGCCCAGACCCAAAGAAATCCCTTCAGTAAAAAGATTTTCACCTGTAAGATTATCCAATTCCCTCACAAATTCGCGGGCTTGAAAGTTTATCAGATCATTTCCCCTTTTAAATTTATCCAGCTCCTCCAATATTGTGATCGGCAAAACGATATCATTCTCCTCAAAGTGATAAATGCATTTGTGATCATGCAGTAATACATTGGTATCCAGTACAAAAATTTTTTTTTGTTTGACCATAATGTTTCCTTTAATATGCATGTAATATAGCAATAATGAAATCTTAATAAGCAAAGTGAATTATAGATTAATTAACTTTGAATTGTTGATTACGCTTATAAAAGACCCTATGAATACTTATGAAAAAACATGCTCCTGGTTGTTTTTGCAATTACCTATGTATCAGCGGCAAGGAAAGGCTGCCTATAAGGATACTTTGGAGAATACTGAAAAGCTTGATGCATATTTCCATCATCCCCACCGCAATTTTCAGAGCATACATATAGGTGGAACTAATGGCAAGGGTTCTGTTTCTCATGTTTTGGCGGCTATCTTACAAAAAGCAGGCTATAGGGTAGGTTTGTATACCTCACCACATTTAATGGATTTTAGGGAGCGGATCAAAGTTAATGGAGAAATGATCTCTAAAAAGGAGGTAGTTCAGTGGGTTAAAGGGCATGAGGTTTTTATCGAAGAACTGAAACCATCTTTTTTTGAAATGACCGTAGCGATGGCTTTCGATTATTTTTCCAGGTCGGAAGTGGAAATTGCAGTGATTGAGGTTGGTATGGGAGGACGGTTGGATTCAACCAATATCTTGACGCCGGTCCTGTCGATTATCACAAATATTTCGAGGGATCATGTAGAATTTCTGGGGAATACTCATGAGCAGATTGCAATGGAAAAAGCAGGAATAATCAAGGATCGGATTCCTGTATTGATTGGAGAGGAAAAAAAGGAAACTTATCATGTATTCGAATCTCAGGCAAAAAGGAAGCATTCACCCTTTTATTCCGCACAGCGTTTTTTTCAGGTGCCGTACTCTGTTTTGGCTGAAGATGGATTCCAATATTTCAATATCCGGCAGAGTCGTAGGATTGTGTATCCGGGATTAAAAAGTGATATGACCGGAATAGTTCAGAGAAAAAACCTGCCAGTTGTTTTGGAAGCAATTGAAATTCTTCGTCGGAACAGGTTTTCTATATCGAACAATGCGGTTTATGATGGCCTTGCTAATGCAAAGACGATAAGCGGGCTTCATGGGCGCTGGGAGGTCGTGGAAAAGAATCCTTGGCTGGTGCTGGATACAGCTCATAACCAGGCTGGAATAAGGGAGATAGTGAAGCAGCTTGAAGAGGTGCGGTTTAACAAGCTTCATATGGTTTTAGGAGTGGTTAGCGATAAAGAAATTGATCATGTATTACGATTATTACCCAGAGATGGACAGTATTATTTCACACGTGCACAAATTCCAAGGGCTCTCGACCAGAAAATCCTAGCTGCCAAAGCAGCTTATTATGGATTAAAGGGTGATCTGTTCGAAGCGGTACCGGAAGCACTGGAAGCGGCCCGCCAAAATGCCGACAGCGAAGATCTTATTCTTGTTGGAGGAAGTACTTTTATTGTTGCCGATGCCATGATGGAGTTGCAGAAATAGTGACTCAGACTCAAAACTCAAGATACAGGATTCTTTTTCCGTAACCTGCAACCCGTAACCCGCAACTCGCATCCCGCAACTTCTTTTAAATTTTCCTTATTTTTGGCACATATTTGATACTGAGTTTTGAGATGAAGATACTGCTTGTATATCCCGAGATGCCGCCTACCTTCTGGAACATGAAGTTTCTGAGCAGGATGATGGGTAAGAAGTCGAATTATCCTCCTCTGGGACTACTTACTATTGCGGCTATGCTGCCCAGCCAGTGGGAGTTCAAACTGACAGATATCAACACAAAACCGCTTCACAAAAAGGATCTTCTATGGGCAGATTTTGTTTTTATTGGAGCTATGAGCGTCCAGATAGAAACGGCGCGGGCAGTCGTGAAAAAATGCAAAGAGGCAGGAGTAAGAATTGTGGCAGGAGGCCCTTTGTTTATCCATGAACACCATAGATTTCCGGAGGTAGACCATTTTATCCTGAATGAGGCTGAGATCACCCTCCCAATGTTTCTTAAAGACCTTGAAAAAGGACAGCTGCAACGAATTTATTCTACTAGCGGTTTTGCAAATATTGAAGAAACGCCAATTCCCAGGTACGATTTTGTTGATCTTTCTAAATATTCCTATGCCATAATTCAATATTCAAGGGGATGTCCTTTTCAATGTGATTTTTGTGATGTCACACAACTTTTTGGAAGGAAAGTCAGGACGAAGAGCGGCGATCAGATAGTAAAGGAGTTAGATGCCCTTGGCAGCATGAAATCTTTCTATATGGTGCTTTTTGCCGATGACAATCTAATAGGTCACCGGAGTAGACTAAAAAACGATCTTCTTCCGGCCCTTATTAAATGGCGCCGGGAAAAAAATCCCCCAATTGGATTTGCTACACAGGTTTCCATTGATCTGGCCAGCGACCCGGAAATGATGGATCTGATGTTGGAGGCAGGGTTCAGGCATCTTTTTGTGGGAATTGAAACACCGGAAGTGGATAGCCTGATTGCCGCAAATAAAATACAGAATTCCAAACTCGACCTGATGAAAAGCGTGGACACTCTACATAGTAAAGGGTTCATCGTAACGGGTGGCTTTATCCTGGGTTTTGATACAGATACCCCTTCAGTATTTGAGCGGCAAATTGATTTTATCCGGGAAAGTGGGATAGTGATTTCTACCATGAATCTTTTAAAGGCTCCTGGAGGAACTGAACTTTGTGCACGGATGAAGAGGGAGGGCAGATTGCTTCAGTCTACAGATTTTGACGAGAATACGATGAATCTGGTGCCGAAAATGGATGTCAGGGAGTTGTATGAGGGATTTGGAAGGGTTCTTGATCAGGTATATTTACCGGAAGCTGTTTTTGAGCGGGTTAAACGATTCTTTGAGATTTTTCATGGGGCACAAGTGGCCAATCGTATTAACCGTAAATTTCATTTTCAGGACATTTTAATCTTCTTCAGGATTACCTTTAGTATTGGCTTGATTGGGAGAGACCGAAAATATTACTGGAAGCTTATTCTTTGGGCTATGAAGAATTATCCCCGGCAAGTGGAAACAGTTTTTCTTTTTATCATTCTGTTAAAACAGTTTCACGACCTGCATACTCGGTTCCGCCTGTCTGAGAAGAGTGAAATCCATCAGCTCTTCCTGAGGGAAGTTAGCAGACAGCAGCAAGAAATTAAGTAATAAATGAAGCAGAAAATTTTCTTCGTAAAGCTCTATATCCCAGTTTAAACGCCGAAATCATTACCAACCTGTATGGCAATTATTCTACCGCTTACGGTGATTTCTCCTCCTGCATAGACCTTGGCATCCACCACTACCTTTTTACCTTTAACTTCAACAATAGTTCCACGAATTTCCAGCGGTGTATCAATAGGAGTGGGTTTTTTGTAATCCACCTTAAGAGAAGCGGTTACGCAACGAGGCGCATTGTACCCTTTTAATTCGATTTTGTTCTCGCGAGCCAGAGCCAATGAGGCCGATCCGGTTCCATGACAATCTACAATTGAGGCAATCAGGCCCCCGTAAGTTACGCCAGGAATTGCAGTATGGTAAGGCTTAGGAGTGAAGCGGGTAAGAGTTTCTTCTCCATCCCAAAAGGTCTTGATCTGATGACCTTTTTCATTAAGTCTTCCACATCCAAAGCACTGACTAAAGGAATCTTTATAATAATCTTGTATCGCTTTCATATTAATTATTTAGATTACACCCAGTCGTTCAAGGGTTTGGATGACGTATGAATTTTCAAATTGAAGTCGATGAGTTACGGGTTCATTCATAGTTCTGAAAAGCTCTAAACATGCTTTTTCGTATGGGATCTTTGCAAAATGTGCAATGATACGTGTAGCCCTGTCTGTAAGTTTCTTATTTGTTGCATCCACCTGTACCATCCAATTGCCCTGGATTCTGCCCATTTTTGCCATAGACCCGGTTGAAAAAGTATTGAGAATAATTTTCAAGGCAAGATGTTCAAAGAGCATTGTTCTTGTAAGCGGGATATTCAAGGGGATATGGATGTGTTCAGAATTTGAAAAATTAGACTTCATCTTACCTATAGTTAGGTTTACAGGCTGAATGTACCGACCGGCATGGCTTTGCCACCAGTTATCAAATTCCTTGTTTTCTGGTTCATTTACTGATACCCGCATTATAACAGAATGAGGGCAGCTGTATCGGGATGGATCGTCCTCATTTCCAATATGGAACTTGAGTATATGTTCAGTATCCAAAGAATGATCTCTCTCCTGAATCACAAGAGGGGCGCCCATTTTTTTATAATCTTTCCTTGTCCAGTTAAGTCCCCGGGGATTTCTTTTAAGCAAGTTTTCCCAGGCATCCTGTGAGTTGTACAAGGGGTCCTTGGCAAAAGCCCATGGAGCCGGACTATTTTTATCATCGAATTGTCTGAAGGGAGGGATCATAAAGGTAGGAGCCCTTTCGGTGGTGTCGGAAAAAATATCCAGAAGGTAGCGGTCAGCCACATAGGTAACCCTGCCTGACTTAATATAACAATCGGATTCAATATCAATCAATCTGGCAATACTATCAATGGATTGCTGTTCTCCTAACTGTTCAAGAAGATTTTTGAAAAGATCAGAATAAGATGTTCTGGACAGGGATGGTTTTTTTGGCAGCTTTCTTTCGGTATGCGTGAACTTAGCTTCCGACAGTATCGTATCAAAACACTCCTCCAAAGCTGCCCCAATAACCAGCATAGCAATGCTTGTAGCCTGCATTCTGGTAGATCCGGCCAAGGCCATAGGACCAGTACACAGATCAAGTTTGATATCATCGGGATGGTTCAACATCTCCCGGGAGCGTTCAAATCTCTCATCAAGGATATGGGCAGGATTATTATATACCATAAACACCTCAGCCTTTCTGTCCATAGCTTCCTTCATCGTTCCAATTACCGATGAAATCTCACCTCCTTCGGTGAGGGCAAGAAGTAAATCTCCTTCTCCCAGACCTGAATCTATAAATTGCCTTCTTCCGAATATCTGGTAATCCTCAAAGTTCTCTACAGAACGAATCAATGCCCGGTCGCCGCCTGTCATTATGCTGTAAACCTGGTTTTCAAGTTTGTTGAAATAGACTGAGTTCTCAGGATTATCAATAGCTGCTTGCTTACAGAAGCTACGCCACATTGATTCCAGAATAATGGCTAGTCTGCCAGAGGCCCCGCAGCTCGAAAAGCAAATAGTATTCCCCTAGTCGATACAATTCAGAATGACTGAAATTAAGTTATCATATTCCGGAGATAAAAAAGC
>JAUVKA010000421.1 GCA_030592205.1 Bacteroidota bacterium
AGAAATAATTAATGAGCAAATATACTTATATCTGACAGATTATTAAGTTCTTGAGATAATGATTTGATTTGCATTACTCCTAAAACTCTAATTCTAGAAGTTCATCACTGTCATATTTTAAAGCATTTTCATCCATTACCATTTTCTTGATATCCTTCCAGCAAATAAAGAAGGTCTGGGGACTGTTATCTTCTATGTTTAATCGAATATTCCCGACCTTCTGAGTACTGCAATCAAGTATTTCTAGAATCACAAAATTGTCTTCGACAGCCAGGTTCATTAATTTGACCTTGCCAAAGACATTGGGTGTTACCATAAGAAATTCATAGTCTTGATGTGATTCACAGGTTTTTTCACGATGCAGAAAAACTTGAAGATGCTCATAGTTTTCAGGCGACCTGGTAATCTTGTCTACAAAGCCTTGAACTTCATCCTGGTTATCGATATGGTTGTTAGTCTGGGTCACGGGAATCGAATAAAAGTTGTTCTTTAGATTCAGGCATACGATAAAATAGGTCGGTCAACACCCAGTCGCACGGTATACTGGCATTATTTAAGCGATGTGAGCGTTTAAGCAACTCACCAGTTTTAGTGTCAAGAATAACTATGGTGACCTTATAGCCAATCACGTATGCGTCAAAGAATTTGACTTTTTTAACAACAATTTCTCCATTGTCAAGGAAATCCACTAAGTCGTAGATGCCTTGCACTTCGACTATTTTATCATCACATAAGACGCATGGAATGGGAATTTTCACTGTGCTTTCGTAGTGTTGGAGTCCTCTATTTGCAGGGGTATCGGGACAATTATCTTGAATGTGTTCTTGGGTTATCATGATTTGTATTTTATATAAATACTGATGAAAATTAGAAATGGGAAAGAGGATATTTATTATACTGACCAACCCAAAACCCTGTCCCATTTATGATGCGAGAATTAACTATCCTCTCATTATCATATATTCAATAAAGTCTGCAAATCAGCGATAGTCCACAAATAATAACTACCAGAGTACTCCAGGTTCCAGGAGACAGTAAAAGACTTTTGAGATTGCAGTTCCTGCAAAGTCAGATAAATGATATCATCTTCAATCCAGGCTTTAGTTAATTTCACAGCAACACTATGACTGCCCTCATTATAAACATATGGCGAGCCAGTAAGGAGGGTTTTACCTTGAGTTAACACGAATGACCTGTCCAGGGTAAAAGTGCCTATACTGGCAGATAAATAGGGTTCAGTAGGTTTCTCTTTCATGACTTATCTGTTATACTTTTCATCCATCATCATTTCCACAGAAAACGTATCCACGAGTTTCCATTTACAATTAGTCAATCCGTTCTCCAGAGTATGATTTAGCAATCGTATCACACCGCTAACTGTATCAACCATTAGGAGGTAGACCTTGTCTTGGTAATAAAAGCAATAATTGCTGTCTGAAGTGTTTGCTTATATTGTGAACTCGTATCCATTTTTAAGTAGATCCATAAAAAAATTGATTTCAATTAGCTTCCAGTCATGTGATTCGTAGCCCTTTGAAATGCAATGTCTTATTATTTTTGTGTCCTGTGAGACCATGTCTTTGATGTAAAGATTCGCAAATCCCTCATGGTAGAAAACATCCAATAGCTGGACAATGGAGATATCATTATTGCTGCCTTCCTCAAAACTTTGAAGAATAAATATTTGATTTGGTTTAATTATTTGAAATTCACTCAAAACACAACTGGAATTTAAAAAGTAACCATCCTCAGTATCGTGGTAGATGCCATTCAAGCCAACAATTGTTAAGTCAAAAGGGAAATAATCTTGTAGTTTCATAGTTCATAGTTATTATAATCATAATGTACAGATAGTCAGTATCCTACCCCCTATCCCTCCGACCCATAGGCCCTCTCTATATCACTGTGGGTGAAGCGCTTAAAGGACGGGCATTGTCTTGAGAATCTTGTCTCACTCTAATTATAAATACTAAACTTTCTGTTTTCTGACACGCTTAGGAATAAATTTAAAACCAGACTTTAAAAATTTTCAAATAATATTTTGAGACTCAAAAATTTCCAGACCAAAATTTTTTAAAATAGAAAAATCGACCTCTGGAATGTTAAATGGGATTGGTCATTGTCTTGGGGGCCTCTGGCAGGGTGTCAGGCTTCTGGAACCCGCAGATCAAGAACCTTTATGTGCAATTTGCAACTAATCTAGAATTAGCCGCAAAATTCCTCAGAGCGAAGTACAAAGAGTATTAGGAAATACGGAAATATTCCGGGAGAATATTTTAAATATGGGAAATTGAATGATGACGTAGGATGTAGCACCTTCAATGAAATTGGTGAATGGGTGTCCAATCAAGGTGTCCAAAAAAACAAAACCCCCTGAATATCAGAGGGTTTTATCCTTGTATTTGCAGTCTGTAGGGGAATCATTCTACCATACTTGCATATCAATGGTTCATGAACCTATGTCAGTAATATGGTTGCTAATTTCTCCTTGATTCTAGTTGCTAATACAAGAAAAGCCTGAAAATCAGTGACTTTCAGGCTTTATCTGCGGTCCGGACGGGACTCGAACCCGCGACCTCCGGCGTGACAGGCCGGCATTCTAACCAAACTGAACTACCGGACCGTAATCTATTGATGGCTATGGGTATTATTCATAGAACGTGCATTATTCAAATGCGTGGCAAAAATAGAGGAATTTTTTGATTAGCCAAAAGAAA
>JAUVKA010000290.1 GCA_030592205.1 Bacteroidota bacterium
AGCCGCAAAGTGAGTATTATATCTCCCCGGATTTCCCACTCGTCTGATGGTTTGCGGAGCCCAAAGCTCTCTTTCAAGTTGATCTTTTTTCAAAATCTGCTTGTCTTCCCCTAATAATTCTAAAACCCACTTACTCATATCTGCCACTGAGGAGTAAATACCACCGGCGGCATTCATTAATTCATTAGTGGTTCGGTCTACTACACGAACTACACCATCAATAGATGCATGGGGGGCTATTGTATTGCTATTATCGGTCAATCGATTAAATGAGGCAGCACTGCTCTTCATATCGAGGGGCTTCATTATATTATGTTCAATAAAGTCTTCCCAACTCGCCCCGGATACCTTTGCCACAATTTCTCCAGCTATAATGTACAAGAGATTATCATAGTCATATTTCGTTCTGAATGGAGAAACCTGTTTGAGATATCGGAGATTATGAATTACATCCTTTCTGCTAAAATCTGTTCCATCAGGCCATATCATCAGGTCGCCTGCTCCTAATCCCATCCCACTTCTGTGACAAAGTAAATCCCTGATCCTGAAATCTTCAGTCACATATGAATTATAGAGTCGGAATTCCGGGATATGGTCTATCACCCTGTCATCCCAGGAAAGTTTTCCCTCATCAACAAGAATGCTTAAGGCAGCTGAAGTGAAAGCCTTAGAATTAGATGCTATACCGAATAAGGTATTCTCATCTACTGGTTCATTCGTGTCCAATGATCTTACCCCATAACCTTTGGAAAGAATGATCTCTCCATCCTTAATTATCGCAACTGCAATTCCCGGCACATCAAATGCTTTTATTGTTCTTTCTACCAGTACATCAATCTGACTAGAATTGAGTACTTGAGCATTAATACTGAGGCTGGTGAGAGCGAATATCAGGATGACTGGTAAATGTTTCATGAGGAACGGATGATTAGTGGATTTGTAGATTAGTGTAATAGTTTATTGTAAACAAAACTAATATTGCTCAAAATACCAAAAAGAGTGGGCTTTTATTAATTTTATTGCAATAATAAATTCAGCTAAATATTTGATTCCATGAAGCCTTTATCCTTTTACCTTTATTCCCTACTTGTGCCCTGTGCCCTGAGCCTTGTGCCTTATACGTCATATGCTCAAGATGAGGTATCAGTCTTTCCGGGAGCAGATGAAAGAACCCCTTCGCTTTCACAGTATTTCTCATGGATAAACAATACCAACGAGGGAAGTACCGAAGCCCAGACTCTCACTAATCTTGAATTCTTCCAATGGCTTCAGGATGAGTATGGAATGACACTGGATATCTATGTAATCAGCGCAGGGGCTATTGATAAGGGAAGATGGTATGGGAGTATGGAGTCGGAAGAATTTAAACGACAATTTCCAAGGGGTTTCGATCCCATTTATCAGAAGGCCAAAAAGATGAATACCCGTCTTGGAACCTGGGGCGGGCCGGATGGTTTTGGGAATACTCCTGAGGAGGAACAAGCAAGGATAGATATGATGGTTAAGTTATGTCGCGATTATGAATTTAAAATATTGAAATTAGATGCAGTAGTTGGACAACTACGTGATGAAAAGCAAGATGCATTTATCAGGATGATGACAGAATGCCGCAAATATTCACCGGATTTAATCTTTCTGAATCATAGGCTAAACCTCAGTGATGAGGCCAGGAAACATGCAACCACATCTTTATGGGGTGGGGCAGAAACCTATATTGATGTGCATATGCCTAACTGGCAGGTAACTGCGCCACATCATCGTGCTACCGCTATATCAAGGAATGTTGTACCGGCTTTGATGCGCCTTACTGAGGATCATGGAGTTTGTCTTTCATCCTGTCTCGACTATTGGGAGGATGACTTAATCCTGCAGGCATTTAACAGAAGTTTGATATTATCACCCCAACTTTATGGTAATCCCTGGTTCCTTCGTGATGATGAATATCCCAAATTGGCCAGGATTTTTAACATGGCTCATCAATATGGTGATATTATGGTTGATGGTATAATCCTTCCTGAGGATAGATATGGGGAGAAAGCAGTATCGAGAGGTGATGATAAAACCCGATTGATCACTCTTCGAAATATTAGCTGGAAAGCAATAAATATTGAAATTAAAATTGATGAAGAAATCGGTCTTAAGTTGGAGGGACCTTTTGAACTTCGACTACTACATCCTGTAGAACGTATGTTAGGGGTATACCATAATGGCGAAACAGTTAGCATAGAAGTTGATCCCTTCAGATCAGCATTGGTTCTGGCAACTCCTGCTGGAGAAGCTGGTTTGGGTATTGATGGATGTGATTATGAAATCATTCAGGATATTCCCGGTAAGCCAAAGAAAATAAATCTGCTGGGTATGCCTGGGACTAGCCACAAAATCTCTCTTATCGGGAGCGGGGCAAACTATTCCGGGGCAATGTTAGATGGTGAGTCTGTAGATGGATTATTAAAGGGTAGAAAGTTGAAGATCGATTTTCCCGGGGAGGTTTTAGATGAAGCATATCACCGTAAAATAGCTGATCTGAAAGTATGCGCTTTACCGGAGGATGCTGAAGCTTTATACGAAGCCACGATTTTCTCAACTGATAATAATGCACTTGAAATCAGGTCTCTTGATCGGTCGGGGCCATCTTCAATAGAAGAAGTTAATGCTGCTCGGGAGGCTTTTTTACACCAGCCTCTATTTGCTGCACGAGGATTATGGGATCATTATATGTTTGATGGGGATATGAGTACTTCATTTTATGTTGCTCGTCGGAGAACCGATCATTTAATCAACAGGGGATCATTAAGATTGGATTTAGGTAAAGAGATTTCCCTGGATGAGTTGGTGATTGAAACTGGTGATGAACATGGATTACAGCCTTGGAAAATGGGAGAAGCTGCCTTTGTTGATGTTTCTTCTGATTTGACGGTCTGGACCCAACTAAGTCTGCTCGCCGGAACAAAAATGAAGGTAAAGCTGGATTCTGATAAACCAATACGATATATGCGCTTTAATGGAACACCTGATAAGATTGTGGAGATAAATGGTTTTCATGATGGTGTTGCTGTTGACAGAAGTGCATGGCGAGGATCTATTTTATTCAGTCCCTACAGGCGTATGCCGGCAGTGAAAGCCTGGTCGGCAACAACTATAATAAACGAGATACATGCAGGATCCTATCTGGCTATCTGTCTGGAAGGCGAACATGGTGTTGAGGGTGCCTATGCTGCTATTCGGGTAGATGGAAAATCGGTAGGAGCACCGGATCGTAGTCCTTCCTATCCTTGTAATCCCTGGGAATATCCTCCTGTCAAGACCAAATCTCACTATACTTATTATGTGCCCTTAACGAAAGATATGGAAGGCAAGCAAATTGATATCATTGTTCTGGGAATGAAAGGTGGAGTTGATAAATTTAAGTCGGAGGTTTGGCTTACAACCTATCCCGTTCCATATGTCAAAAAAGAATTGATCATCAATTAATGTTGAAATACAATATCTGGCAAGGATTCATTTTGGTACGTATTTTGTTGCCGATGCATCCTTGTTAGTTTTTCTAATACCTTAATATTATGAATTTTAAGAACAAGTGGTTTTTAGCTCTTATTACTATCCCTTTCCTTTTGAGTTCCTGTGAGTTTCAGTCATATGAAAATTACGGATTTCCTGAATATGATGGGGTTTTCGAATGGACGCTCTTAGTGAAAAATGCTGAGTGGTCTAATCGCTATGGTCATGCTGCTGTGGCATACGAAAACAAAATATGGCTGTTTGGAGGATATAACCCTGGTGTGATACAGGGAGATACCTATTGTGAAGATGTTTGGAGTTCAAGTGATGGAATTAGCTGGGAGCTGGTTCTGGAGAAAGCACCATGGCTGGGTCGTAGAGGTCATCGTGTTTCGGTCTTTAATGATGGAGGTGGGGAGGCAATGTTTCTGATTGGTGGATTCACAGTTAATGAGGAAACAGGTTACAGAGAGTATGCAAACGATGTTTGGAAAACAACTAATGGAAAGGACTGGGAGCAAATAAAGCCTAGAACTTATCCTGGCTTTGATTCAACTGATGATTGGTTTCCAAGGTTTAATCATGTTCAGGTGGTAGCTAATCATGGGGGCACTGATTATATCTATGTAATTGGAGGTGCCTCAATGTTGGAGGATCATGCTGCTCAATATGCAATGAAATATTTCAATGATGTGTGGAGATCCACTGACGGCAGGGTTTGGGAAAAATTAGACAATAATGATTTTGGCATACGGTCGGAGGCGGGTGCGACAGTTGATCCTTCTACCGGCCGCATTTATATGCAGGGAGGAATCCATGGTGTTATTTTCGAGGAAACAGATAGTGTGAATCATCCACTGGACGACTGGCACTGGCTTTGGAGCTCGACTGATGGGGTGAATTGGGTCTCTGAAAATGATACAGCTGTGTTTGACCAGGGAATGTTTTCCCGTTCTGATCATCATCTGATTTATTATCAGAATTCATTATGGGGCCTTTCCGGTAAAACGAATTCTAATGTACATTATCATTTAACAAAGGATGATCAATATTCAATTTGGAGTAGAAGCAGTAATGGGATGTTAGAAGTTGATTCATACGGTATTGATATTGATCCACGTCATGCATATGCTACTGCAATTTTAAATAATAAGATATTTATCATGGGTGGATTTACTGGCTCTCACGGGCAATCAAATGATGTTTGGACTGGAGAAATAAAGTAGGAGGATATAAGATGAAAAAGATAATAATATCATTAGCAGTAATATCAATTTCAATTAGCGGAATTTCACAGGAAGAGAATAGCAGATTCAACATACCTATTAAAAACTGGAATTTGAAATTTGTGGGATTAGATAATTTCTATCCTACCTATATGGCAGATCCATTAGGAGTAAGGTTTGAGGTTAGCAGTCAGACTTTTAAGTACAGCGATTTTGAATATGAAGACAGGATAAATGAGGGTGGGGGATACCTTGGCAGGATGACCATTACTACGGGAGCCAGAGTTTCACTGTTTAAATTCAGTCCAAAATCTAATCCAAAATTAGGTGTGGAGGTTGACCTGGGAGTTGCCACGCCTCTGATCATGAGACAGGGGAATCATGATTTAGTTGGAACAGATGGGATTTATTACTTTGCTATTGCTGGACGGCCAACCGAATGGTTGGCATTACGATTTTCAAAGCACCATATCTGTACTCATGCAGGAGATGAGTTTTTTAATGGTAAGGTACACAGTCCTACTGATTATGATCCCGGTATTACACAGTTGCCGGTAAGAGATGATTTTATCTTATCAGCAGCAGTTAAACCTTTATATTTCCTAGGCAATCCACAGTTGAATATACTTCAGATATATGCCGATTTTGGCTTTTTCTTACCAGGGGTTGATTTTATGGGAACAAGACAAAATAAGCCCAATCGGACCGCTTACATGAATTATCAGGGAGGGGCTGAAGTGGAGTATTATTTTAACAGAAAATACTTTGGAGGTCTTTATGCAGCTGTAAATGTTAGCGCTTACCAATTAAATGCCTATTCTCCAAATATCTCTA
>JAUVKA010000117.1 GCA_030592205.1 Bacteroidota bacterium
GGTTTCAGGAAACAAATAAATAATTCACCCCTTCACAATATCCTCTGCTATTAAGAAATTCCCGTATCTCCTTTTTGATATTCATTTGTTTAAGATAAACCAGGATGAATATCTTGCCGGGAGGGGGGATGTCATTATAATACACAACTTTATGATCTAATTGACGATTCTTTTTTGTATCGATATAGCATTCAATTTCAATTCCGTACTGCTTTATCAAGCTGGCTCTCCGTCGTGAAATCCTACTGGCACCCCAAACAGCGATTTGAGGATGAAATGGATTATTTTTCTTTAACCAGAGAGCCAGATATTTTGTTTTTATCCGATAAAATGCAGAATCACTGTATATTGATTGTGTTCTTGTTATACGGGTATCTGAATCATGCCAATTCAGGACAGTTTCATTCAGTTTTCCAATTTTCACACCCTCACTTAACCAGCGCAGCCACATTTCATAATCTTCGGGAAAATCCCCCTGTTTATACATCCCATGTTTTTCAGCAGTTTCTTTTCGCCACATTGCAGAAGGATTCGCAATGGGGGATTCAATGAATTGACTGTTAAGTATATCACTATATGATTGAACAGAGTTTACCCAATCTACATAGCGAGCGAAACCTTTAGTATTATCCGAATGACTGATATGCTTAACCTTTCCCGCAACTGCCCCATAATCCAGGTTTGCATCCAAAAATCCAGCCTGTAGTTCCAGTCGATTTGGATAAGCCCAGTCATCTGCATCCATCCGGGCTATGTATTTGCCCCTGGCCTGTAATGAACCGGTGTTGGACGCAAACATCACGCCCTGTCTATTTTCATGAATTAGGATGAAACGCCTGTCTTTGGCCACCCATTTTTGTGCAATCTGAACACTTTTATCCGAAGAGTTATTGTTGATGAGAATGCATTCAAAGCTTTTAAAGCTCTGTGCTGCAATGCTCTCAATAGCCCTGCTCAGGGTTGAGCCTGCATTGTAGAATGGCAGTACTACTGAAACTTCAGGTATCATCTTGTTCATTAAAGCAAAAAGTCTTCAATTATTCTTCAAAATTAGCAAGAATCAACAGTATTTTGATAAATCATCCATCCAAGTTTGTTATCCCAGCTTATATTTCGCAATTTTATGTGTTTCCTAAACCAAAATATTGATACAAATGAAAAGACTTATTCTTTACTTATCCCTGGCTGTTTTTGTCATATCTTTTTTTGCTTGTAATAACACTCAAAGTACAGATTCAGATTCATTATTATCTGAGCTCGATAATGATGCTCCTCTCAATAAATTGACGAGCAAGGAGAAAAGAGCAGGCTGGATACTCTTGTTTGATGGGCAAAGCCTTGATGGCTGGCGAGGCTTCAACCTTGAGAAAGCCCCGGAGTGCTGGAAGGTAGAAGACGGAATCCTGAAGATTATTAACGCCGGGGGAGCAGAAAGTGCCGAGGGTATTATTACTGATAAAAAGTATTTGGCTTTTGCCTTGTCGCTGGAGTTCCAATTAACACCTGCAGCTAATAGTGGAATTTTGTATCACGTTGGAGAAGACCCAAAATATACCTATGCTTATGAAACGGGGACGGAATATCAGCTTATTGATCATGACGGATGGCCTGATCCACTGGAAGGTTGGCAGATTTGTGGAGCTAATTATGCTATGCACGCTCCCAAAGTAAGAACATTTAAGCCTGTTGGTGAATGGAATAGGGCACTGTTGGTTGTTGAGGGAAATAAAGTAACGCATGTACTTAATGGTGAAGTGATTGTTGAGTATGTGAAATATTCTGATGAATGGATTAAGCTGAGGAATAGTGGTAAATGGAGTGATTTCCCCGACTATGGAAGATTCGACGAAGGGCACATCTGCCTACAGAATCACGGAACAATAGTTTATTTTAAGAACATCAAAATCAATGAATTATAACCGGATAACCGGATAACTGGATAACCTAATAGATAAATATGTCAACGAATAATTATTCCCGTCGTGATTTTATAAAGAATACAGCAATGGTAGGAGCAGGATTTACAATAGTGCCAAGTTTGGCCGTTAGTGGTTTGGGCCATACAGCACCAAGCGATAAACTAAATATTGTTGGAATTGGGGTAGGGGGGAAAGGCCATGCCAATCTTTTGGCAATGAGCAATGAGAATGTTATCGGTCTGTGTGATGTTGACTGGAAGTATTCGGCCGGGTGCTTTGATTCCTTCCCAATGGCTAAAAAATACTATGATTGGAGAAAGATGTTTGATGAGCTGGGCGATTCAATTGATGGAGTAATGGTTGCTACTGCTGATCATACACATGCTATTGTTGCAGCCACAGCCATTTCCATGGGCAAGCATGTTTATTGCCAGAAACCTCTTACTCATTCGGTATATGAGTCTCGGCTTTTGACCAGGCTGGCAGCCAAACACAGAGTGGCAACCCAGATGGGTAACCAGGGGAATTCCGGTGACGGCGTCCGTGAGTTATGTGAATGGATCTGGAATGGGGAAATTGGAGAAATAAATGAGGTTCACACCTGGACTAACCGGCCGATCTGGCCACAGGGCTTGATGCGCCCAACTGAGAATATGACACCGGCTGATACTCTGAACTGGGACCTCTTTATAGGGCCTGCAGCGATGCGGCCGTACAATGAAATTTACACCCCATGGAACTGGCGTGGTTGGTGGGATTTTGGAACCGGGGCCTTCGGTGATATGGCCTGTCATGTTATGGATCCGGTATATCAGGCTCTGAAGCTTGGATATCCTGATACCATCGATGGTAGCTCTACACTACTGAATATCGAAAGTGCTCCCCATGCCGAAAAGGTAAAATTTCGCTTTCCGGCCAGAAAAGATCTCGATAAAGTTAAGATGCCGGAAGCAGATGTATATTGGTATGATGGAGGTTTATTTCCTGATCGTCCTGAGAATATGGAAGATGGAGAGAAGTTTCTGAATGATGGCATGGGAGGATGTATGTTCATTGGATCACGTGACACCCTGATGTGCGATACAGGAGGTTTCAATCCCAGATTATTGTCCGGTCGCAAGCCCGAAGTAAAACCCTACCTGAGAAGAATCCCCAAAGCTATTGGCTACGTGGATGGACCTCACGAGCAGGAGTGGACACGGGCATGCAAGGAAACTCCCGAGAGCAGGGTTGAAGGGACAGCCAATTTTGCCTATGCCGGTCCATTTAATGAAATGGTTTTATTGGGAGTTCTGGCAGTCAGACTGCAAGGTTTAAATAAAACCCTGAAATGGGATGCTGAAAATATGAAGTTCACCAATATCTCGGATAATGAGACATTTAGGGTTGTCACTTCAGATGATTTCAAAGTTGTTGAGGGTCACCCGCATTTCGAAACAAAATATGCCACATTGAATGCCCTTGAGGTGGCAAATGAATACATTCGGCATACATACAGGGATGGTTGGCGTTTGCCGGATATGCCTACTTAATAATTATTTTCGAGACCTCAAGTCTATCTGCCTGTCGGATACGAACGAAATATAATCCAGGTGAAACAAAACTGCCGTCTTTTTGCATCCTGTCCCATCCTATTTGGTTCACACCAATTGAAGGCATCCCTTTGAAAAGACAGACAATCCTGGCTCCGGTGAGATCATAAATTGCTACATCAGTTTCGGTACTACTAGTGGAGGTATATTCAATTGTAAGCGATTCGCTGAATGGATTTGGAAATACCTGTGTTTCAAAATCAGGAATATTTAACTCCATTTCTAATCCCGATGAGTGAACAGTGAAATTCACAGTCAGCTCTGTAGTATTTCCCTGGTAGTCTCCAGCTATAATTGTCATCTGATGTTCACCTATTTCCATTGGCTCTTTAGGCAGGTGAGCAATAATTGAATTGACAGGATCCCAGGTAGCATTAAGCTCCACATCATCCAGGATTATCCTGGTACGTGATAAATCTACACCAACACCCATCCGGCCTTCATACAGTTTGGCCCAAATCCTTGTATTAGGAGCTACATCGTATTCCTCTTTTGGATTATAGTCTATGATTTCCGGAGCGGTTTTATCATATTCCGGAAATATCTCAATGCCAACTGCATAGGTAGCCGAGCGAGTAATATCTACAGATACTGAATCCGGATCTGTGCATAGATCTTCATCCATCCTGATCCAGCTGATGGTTTCGGGAACATATCGATAGATCCGGGCAAGGGCTTTATCCTCTTCAGTGAAACCCAGTTCAGTCAACATTTCGGCATTAATAGCCAGCTTTAACTGTAAGGCTTCAAACTCGTCAACCAGTTCATCGTCCTCATTAAAAAGGCTGACATCAAATGCAAAGCTGGTAAGGTAAAGCTCAGATTCTGAAGTATTCCCTGATTTCATATTCCAGGGTTTATTTTCTTTGCCAACGCGGTTTGAACTGTATCGGTATTGCAGACGGGAATCCATGAATGGGTCGTCCCAGATGCTCCATTTCCTTGGATCAGCTGAAGTGATTTTTGCTGTAGCTGCACTCCAGGTATTGCCGGCCAGTTCGCAGGTCCCATCTAATGTTGAAGATGCAAAGTCGATACCATACTCAAGGGCAAATTCGAAAACTTCAACAAGGTTAGCGATGCCATCTGTCACCAGGGCGATTGCACCATAAAAAAGGTCTTCCATCTCATCTGTAAGACTAAAGATCTTGTCATTGGAGGATACTCCTGCAGATTTGTATAGAGGAAGAAGCATCCCATGTGCTATGATGTAATCCGATTTGGGAGCTGACAATTCATCAAAGTATGTGAGATTTACACCGAAGCTTAGGCCGGCTCCTATTCCAACGGCGAGATCAAGACCGATTGATAAATCAAAATCAATACCTTTCGTCCATTGTTCACCTATCTCCACTGTGATGTGATCCTCTGGGGTAAGGAGGGTATCTTCCTGCATACAAAAAAACTCCTGAATATTACCGCTAAGCTGATCAACACCTACCCGGAGATCGGGAATCCCGGAGCCGGGTTCAAAAATGTGATATACATCATTGATAAGAGTACCTGTGCGATTAATCCCATCAACAATTACGACCTTTGGTACATTGATGTCCATGCTATAACCATTGAAACCAGTGCCGTAAGCCAGACTGGCTGATTCAAAGGCCAGATATCCCAGATTGAGGGCATTGAATCCATCTGAGGTGGAAAAATCAGCGCCCAAAGAGATTTCTGATCCTAAAGAATAGCCGAAGACACTAAAAAGATCAATATCTGCCACCTCAAGATTAAGCAATCCCATATCAAAGCCATTAGCCAGAGCTAATTGAAAGCTTAGTTCATCGGTTTGTACATAATGAATCATGCTTCCCCCCATTGCCATTGATGCAGATGCTTCGGCAAAAGTAAACTCAGGCAATCCTGAACTTTCACCTGCAGAAAGGCTGAATTCAATACCCACGCTTCCTTCAATATTCGCACCGAGGTTCCATGATTCAAAAAGATCATCATAAATTTCATTCACATCCGGGTTAACAACTTTAAGGGATTGTATAACTGCTGTCATCACGATACCAAAATAAGGACTGGTAGCTGTGGCTCCTATGGAAAGTGTTTCCAAAACATAGGCGGCTTTAGCTTTCAATATAAGATCGGGATCGGAATGATCACCAGGAAATAGAAGGGTTTGTCCAACGGTTCCTGTAGTGCTGATCTCAGCACTGGCACCGGCTTCAACGACATCAATTACAGTATTGACAGAAGGGGCTTCAACACCAACACTTACACCGGCCTCCAATCTTCTGGAAATCCATTCGTTGCCGGAGCCGTCGCGTTCAAAGGTCATGCCCATACCGCCATGTCCTGAAGCCGAAACAGATGCAGCGGCAACGGATGGACCAGCTCCAATACCTCCGGCAATCAATGAAGCTCCAACGCTCCCCCCGGCAAAAAGATCAATACTCTGGGTAATGCTCTTAGGAACCAGGTTGACATCAAAATCTGCGGGCTTATTTTTCAACTTCAGCCACCCGCCTGAATGGTCAAGGGAGTCGGGAAATGAGACTGGGAAAACACCTGTTTTTGTAATTACGCTTAGATCCATCTTAAATTGCATTACTCCCTTACCAAGATATGTGCCTGTCATGGGGAAGGTCTCGCGTTTTGAGCCCATGAACCAGCTGAAAGAGAATCCTTCAGGTATGAGCGAACCGACATCACTTACGTAATAATATAAATAATTAACTGATTCAACTGCAAGGTCGTCATAACCAAAAGGTTCACATGCACCAGCCAGATCAATCTCAGTATTTCCTATAGAATAAAACTTGTATGCTGATGCATCAAGATCGTCTATATGAACCTTCAGTTCAACTTTACGAGGGAATGGACCTTCTTCATCGGCTATATAGGTAAGGACATAAAGATTCTGTAATTGACCCGATATCATGCGATAAATCATAGCCAGGTCTTTCGAGGTAGGTGAATAGAAATACTGCCCGCCAGTTTCATATGCTATACTCCTCAGGGTGGGTTCGGCATCATCACCAAGTCCGATGGTATAAATATTGATCCCATACAACCTGGCTTTCTCAATAACCTCTCCGGCAGTTACATTACTAATATTGTCATTTCCATCGGATAGAGCCAGGATAGCTCTAATACCCAAGCGGTCTTTTGCCTGATCAATAGCCTGATCAATAGCACTAAAAAGGGCGGTGGATCCATGTGGCCAACCGCTATTGATTGCCTCAATCAAAAGATTCTTATCAGTTGTGAATACTTGGTCTTTACAATATTTTCCACCAAAATTTACTACACAAGCTTCATCAAAGGGACTAAGGTTCTGTACAAAATCAATTGCAGCACTTCTCGCATCGCGGATTGCCTGTCCTGCCATACTTCCCGAATTGTCCAGTACCAGACCTACGCTTATAGCACTATTTGCAGTGCGTGTAGTCAGTTCATATTCAGAGATCAACTCATACTGTTCACTAAGCTCAAGTTGATCATGCAAGAGTGTGCGAACGGGAAGGTAGGCTTGATCGCTCAGAGTGAAATGACATTTTACTTTTGGGAATGAATCTACATTGATATGGTAGAAATTTAGAAGATAGCTCTCAATATTTCCCTGACCTTCCAAATAAAATAATTGTTCAGGTTTATCGGGGTCATTGGAGTTGATGAAAATCGTGTCTGATACCGGTCCGGGATCAAGCGCAGTAAAGGAATAAGGCATCCTTACGCTCGAATCGGGCAAAATCCAGAATCGATTATCTGCGACAACTGAAACACTGGAAGAACTGGTCATAATTCCTGTTACTAACAGGTCTTCATTTCCGGTATTCCTTATATAGAAAGCCGAATCATATTTTTCTCCGGTAATCATATCCGTGAACAATACTGATTCAGGTTCCATTTCGGCCGTGATCTCTCCCTCAGCTGGGGAAGTAAGAAATGGGGTAAAAAGAATTTCTCCTTCTATGGTTTCACCCAGGCCTTCCGTGTTGCTCTCATGCTTAGGGCCACTTAAGTGTGCCCACCAGTTTTGGATGGCATTTATTGTTATATTCCCACGATTATCGATTGCAAGAGTGTTGTTATAAAAATCATTATTTTGGATTACCGGATTTGTCTCCCCTTCTATTACGATTGCTTGTTGGCAATGAGAAAACCTGCAGTTTTCAATCGTCGGAGAAGCTCCGTATATCCACAGCCGGGCATTGTCGAACGCTGAGTTTGTAATGGTTCCTGTGGAATTTGCTTTAAAATACACTCTGCCGTGATTGTTTGGTGGTTCGTAGAAATATGCCCCATTGGCAATCAGCGAACCGTTATTACTGGAACTTGAACCAATATTAAGTGTTTTATTATTAAGCTGGATCCGGGTGCCGGTTTGGATTGTTAGAATTGCCTGGTCTTTTATGGTGACACTTTCGGTCAACACAAATGGCCATTCCATCGGATAAAGGGAACAATTTTCAGATACCTTACCATTTAATCCGATCATTTGAACGCTTGACTCATTATTCTCCATAAGCGGAGGGCTTTGAGGACTCATGATCACAGGCCAGGTAATATGGGTAAAATTGTTGTTGGTAAGGACAATCTGTTCACCAGCATCGGGATCGATCTCGATATATACATTATCAAAAATACAGTTGTTGATGGTGCCTATCCCTCCGTCAGAGAACTGAATTGTTTTATCACTGCTGCTTGAGCTGGTGAATATGTTACCATCTGCCTGTAGATTCCCTGCCGATGAACTCCCAATAATAAATTTACTTGATTTAAGGTCGATTCGTACATCCTCTGCTATGGCCAGCGTGGCATCCTTCCTGACTGTGATGCTTCTGGTGAGGATATAATTCCATTGAAGTTTTGACAATGTAAGATCTTGCTCAACATACCCATTAAGACCGATAAGTGACACTGTACTAGTGTTATTCTGAAGAACAGGAAGTTGATTGATGTCAGTTACTATGGGATATTTTACATCTTCGAATTGATTGGTAGTCAGGATGACCTCTCCCGCATCGTCATCAATGTCAATACTTACATGCTTGAATTGGCAGCTGGACAGATTAACGGATCCCCCATCTTTGACTTTTATTATTCGTTCGGTCGAGCTTTCTGTAAAAAATAAGACCTCGCTGGCGTTCAGTGTTCCGGCGGTTGAACTGCCTACATAGATTCTATAACTACCCATATCCACCTGGGCATTTTTCTGGATGGTTAGGGTCGCATTACTTTTGATCGTCAGATTACCTGTCAGGATATAATGGGATCCTTCGGTAAATACAGAGTCGGAAGTTATGTTTCCTGAAATTTCGGTTTGGGAATGAGCATGAATATTTAGGACCAATATTCCCATTAGCAAAAGGGAGAATGACTTTGCCATGGCTTTTTAGCTTTGATTTGAAGACTCCCTTAAATCTACAACAAATTTTCCAACAAAAAAGCCCGAAATTACCGGACTTTTTTGTTAATTCTATCACATTTTCCTGAAACAAAATATGCCACGTTGAATGCCCTTGAGGCCGCTGGTGAATATATCAAGCACACTTATCGCGAAGGTTGGAAATTGCCGGATATGCCGTTGTAACGGGACACGGGGATACCGGGACACCGTTACACCAATTTCGCATTCAATGTAATCGGAACCGAAGATAAAAGCTGTGAAATAGGGCAGCCTTTTTTTGCACTTTCAGCAAGTTCCATGAATTTTGCTTCATCTATCCCAGGAATGCTTGCCTTAAGGTTTAGCTCAATTCCGGTTACACTGTAGCCCCCCTCACCTTCTTCAAAATTCACTAATCCTTCAGTTTTCAGCTCATCTGCAGTAAATCCGGCAGCTACTAATTGAAAACTCAAAGCCATACCAAAGCATCCGGCATGAGCGGCAGCTATTAATTCTTCAGGGTTGGTTCCGTCAGTTCCTTCTTCATTCTTAAAACGTGCTTTGAACGAATAGGGTAGTTCTTTTAAGGCTCCGCTTTTTGTTGTTAATACTCCCGTACCTTCCAAGCCGGTTCCCTTCCATGTTGCAATTGCTTTCCTTTTCATTATGAATCGTTTTTCGGTTTAAATTTTTATTATACAAACCTATAACAATCCCACATCAGATTGGTTGAAAAACAGCTGCAAATTCTTCATAATTAGCAATTGAATTTGATTAGTTTTGGTGTGGGGAAAGCAGTCTTAATTACTATTTTTCTCTAAATGGCGATACGAATATGAAAACTCTTATCAACTCTGGACTTGTATTACTGCTATTAATTTTACTTTCGGCCTGTAACGCTGGATCACAAAAAAAAGCTGACAA
>JAUVKA010000330.1 GCA_030592205.1 Bacteroidota bacterium
AAACTCAGGAAATACCTGAAAATGGACCCAAGCGTGGAACTACTGAATGTTCATGGAGTAGGATTCAAGCTTGTTACCCGTTAAAAAGTTTTGAGTGTTGAGTGTTTCGTCTTCGATAAATCTTCGACGGACGCAGTGGGGTTTGAGTTAGTGAGGAGTTTCGGATTTCAACTTTCAAAGCTCCCCACATTATTCCAAAATATTGCCATACCTCACCAAACGGCGTTCTACACGTAAGTTGGGATTGCTGAAGTAATAACTGGAAGTCTTTATTAATCCCATCCCATCCGCATAAAAATTGTGAGTATAATTTATGCCGAAAGGATATTGTGGATCCATTGGGGACACAGTTCCCCTGAAGTTGTATGTTGGATACGTGCCCAGGGAAATGGAGATCAGGGAATCCTGGTTGGCCATCTGGTATTCTATAGTGGCCACATCGGGGACTATCTCTTCCACACGAAGGATTTTGCTAAAGTCGTGATCTGAAAACCTGACCATTCCCATATGATCTACAAGATACCCATTTGAATCGCGGAGAAACTCAACAAAGTTTTCATTTTGAACAATAAGCTTTTTAAAATACGCCCTGCCGCCAATAAGTGTATCAGCGGTAATGATGCTGCTATCGCTGTTAGCCATCGGGTTTGCATTCCCTGAGGAATCAACATTATACCACTGGTAAACCCAATAGTTCCCGACTTTTAATTGCATGTAATCAGCAGTAGGTAAAGGCGTGGGATTTTCTTCCGGATCATCTTTCTTGCATGAAGTACTGATGATTCCGGTAATGAGAATAAGCAAAAATACTCTTTTCATAATGTTTGGTTTTTAGGTTTGACAAACGTTAATTGGTAAAGAGTACAGATGATCATTAAAGGATATAAGTGGCTAATTGGTTTGTACACTAACGGAGCAGAAGGATAATTATTACACTTAGATATCCGGGTTTATTGCTGTCCGGAATAAACCATATCTGAAAGATTATTCTTTTGTTCTTCTGGATGCATTGATTTGACTGGTAGCTATAGTGTACAATTAAATTCGACTCCCCAAGTTATGAAAAAGCTTATTTGAGGTTGTAGTAATTCTCTTTGCCAGGCTATTTCAAGATCCTCTAGAAAGCGAATCGGATCATTGTGGTTGAAAAGATGAAGACAAGCAAAACTGACCATATTAGAGAAAGCCCATCTTCGTTTTACTCTTTCACGGATTATTGTAAGTAATAAATTGGCAATTATGACACAGAGTCCCCCAATAGGATAAATTATAATGGAGGGTGGATTGAAAAAAGGACAGGGATGAAATAGAAAAAGGATACAGGAGAACCTGTATCCTTAAGAAAAACCAAAACGGTGTTTTATTTATAAAGAAATACTAATCGTTCCACTAATTGAAGTAGAATGGTTACAGATATGATCTGGCTCAGTATCAGTACAATTACAACCTGTTACTCTACCATGAAAGATCCACCATTGCCATCTGTATGTAAATTCACAGAAGCCGCAGGGATTTCCAGTACAAGTGTGGGTTCTCCCTATGCCTCCTCCGACATCAGTTAATAAATAAATCTCATCATTATATATCTGAACTCCAGTATAAGCAATTCTAGTAAACTTAATATAATTAGCATCCATTGTACTCAGTTCATCTCCTTCCACGACAAGGTAAAGTTTATAATTGTTATTTGTCGTATCAGAGGCATTCACATAGTACTTCATGAAATATATTGTATCAATTGCAACATATAAGTAAGGAGTTGATGTACTATCATCAAAATGAGCTTCTCTTTCGTCCTCCAAAGCATCTTTAATGGCAGATGTAGAGATATCAAAAGCGACCTCATCGTTTACGCTTACAGAACCGATATCTGTCCAGTTTGTATCTGGCGCAGTCTTAAGCTCTGTTGAAGTTTGATCTTCTACTATCTCACTGTCCTTTTGACATGAAATAATTAGCCCGATACTTATTACTAAAGTCAGGGCAGTAATATAAATTACATTTCGATTCATAACTATTGGTTTTTGAGTTAAAGAATAAATCTATTCGTGATCTTGATTTTTACACATCAAATATATGAAAGTATGTTGCATTAGTCAATGTTAATTTTCTTTTTTATATTAGCAAGTAGTTTTTTACGAGTAAAAAAATAATTATGAGGTCAAGATTATTTAGCCTTATCATTCTGGCAAGTGTGATGAATTGTATTCTTTTAAATGGCTGTAATGCACAGAGTGAACTGGACAAACAAATCATCCAGGGTTTCTTTTCATACTATTCTAATTGTCTTAATGGAAAATTGAAGATCATAGAGATAAACAAATATCTTCATAGCGAAGATACTATTCATACCGTCAGAACAATCACGTTCACCAGAGAAGTAGAAAATGACTTAAAACTTGCATTCAATGTTGACGACTACAAGGATAATCAATACTATAGATACTCATATGACGGTGAATACATTTTCTTCCAATCTGATAGGATGGAAACTCTTTCAATTTACAATGGAGATGAGAATCGTGTGATGACCAGTCTGCAAATGTATTTTAAATTGCTCCCTGTTTTAAATGCTGAGGATTATGTAGAAAGGGTTTTCAGAAAAGGAAAGTTCGAAGTTCATGACAAGTATTATGTATATAAACGAAAAGGATTAACGATTTTTCTAAACAAGGAGGACTATTCTTTGGCTCATGTGACAGAAAAGGCTAAATATAATGGAGAAACTCAATATTTAGACATTTCCATCAAAAATCAAGATATCAATATCAAATTGGATGATAATTGGTTTCTTTCTGACAGTAGTTTTCTTAAGGGATATACAATTATTGATCATAGAAACGAAATTGATAAAGAATATGGACTGCAAAAAGGGAATAGAGCACCATTATTTAAAGCCAAAAGCATACATGGGGATTCCATTTCATTATTACTACACGGGAATAACTTAACTGTTCTTGACTTTTGGTATATTGGTTGTTTTCACTGCAAAAAAGCAATTTCTATATTGATAGAAATAGATGACAAATATGACAATATATCTATTGTTGGTATCAACTCTATTGATTCCAACATTACTAAAATTGATGAGTATTTAGTAGAAAACAAAATTGATTACCTGCAAATTTCAGATCCCGAATTAACTATCCTCAAAAAATATAAAGTCGTTAGGTTCCCCACAATATTCTTAATTGATAAATATGGAATTATTTTAAGAGTGTACAACGGTATGGATGATGATGACAAACAAGATTTGATTCAGACAATCCAAGATCACATCAATTAATCACTACTGTTAATTTTCTGCAAATTTTTGAGTTCATCATCATATTCCTCTTGTAGCCTTACCCTTTATCGGATAGCGGTCAACTGGATAAATCAGCTATACGAAAACACATTGACCAAAAAAATGAATACTTTTTCTCATATTAGTTGATGTTGATTCAAACACAAACTACTAAAAACAAATGAGCTTGATCTTATTTTAGGAAAGGCTCATTTAAAGTTCCGATTCAGGAAAGTAATGATTTTGATTCAGGAATTGAATAGGATGATTGGTATCGCGGACGATATTCCAATAAATGGATGATCCGGGACCTTTGTCTTTATTGGTAAGCACAATGAGAGTCTTTGCTGCTTCCATATCCCTGATGTAATAGGCCCGGTAGCCTTTCCACCAGCCAAAATGAAAAGCAGTGCTGTCTTCGCTTTCTTTAATGCGCCAGCCAAAACCGTAATTGTCTTTCCGGCGCCAGTATTTGGCACTTCCCCGGGTGAAGGCTTCCTGCATTGTTTCTTCCGATACCAGCAAGTTTGCAGTAATGGCCTGGTCGAATTTTGCCAGGTCTTCTATACTGGTATAGATACCCTTGTCGCCCGTTACTCCATTCAGGTATTCATTCCTTACCCGTGAAGGCCGCCAGCCCTTATAGGTGTGCCCCATTACCTCGGTTTCTACATAAAAGGATACGGTGGTATCGCCTCCCATATCGTAAACAAAGGAATCGTCCATGCTCAGTGGGTCGAAAATGCGTTCCTGAACGAACTCAGCATACGACATATTTGTGATGGCTTCCACAACGGAGGCTACAAGCGCATAATTGGTGTTACAATAATGGAAGCCGTGATCCGGCAGGAAATAGGGTTTTGGAACATGCTCTTCATATAAATCAAGCATGTCATCATTGCTCATAGGTACTGTCTTATTGGTCCACTGTTCATGTGCCAGCGACATATACCTGCTCAGTCCGGAACGGTGAGTGAGCAGCAAGCGTGTAGTCACGCTGTCATATGGGAAACTGGGAATATACTCTTGGATATCAGCATCGAGATCGAGCTGGCCGTCCTCTTTGAGGATCATGGCCGACATAGCGGCAAACATTTTTGAAACTGAAGCCAGCTGGAAAGGAGAGTGGATATCCAGTGTGTCTTTAGTCCTGAAATTGGATATCCCAAAAGCATTTTGATAGATCAGGCACCCCTGCTCGAGATAGGCCACGGCCCCGTTAAACCAATAGCCTTTCGACATTTTTGTAAAAATGCTATCTATCCATTCGGATTTTAGCCTTGCCGAGGTAGTATCACAGATCACCTCCTCATCAATGGCGAGTTCGGAATGATCAATTTCTTCTTCACCCGGGGCATTATTGCACGAGAAAACGATCGGAAAAAACAGTAATAGGAGCAGAGTTAGGCGCAACCACATCTTCAACAAATCTTCAGTTCTACTAGTTAACTTAGAAATCAGTTGCAAAAGTATGTGAAAAAATATTTTCAAGGGCACTGAAAATAGATTTATTGTCGTTCGAGCCACTTTAAAGCTTCGCGATGGCTCAAACCGGAAAGCTCATGCGTCTGTACAAAACGTACCACAAAACCGGGGTC
>JAUVKA010000221.1 GCA_030592205.1 Bacteroidota bacterium
ATGGTTCAAAATTAAACACGAGGGTAGTATCAGCAATATTGCTGATTTGTCCAGATAGTGAAATCTTGTTTATATTGACCTTATCCTCAGCTTGATTGCAAGCTGAAAGGATAATTAAAGAGATCAGAAAAATTCCAAAATACTTAATATTTATCTTTATCTTCATTTGTTTTCTCCTGGATGATAAGTGGTTTCTGCGTGGGATTCGACATCTTCTTTGTAGAACAGCACATCTTTAAATTCCCCCTTGGTGTACATCAGTGCCTGGTCGTCGAAATGAGGGGAGTTGGGATCACCACTAATACCTCCGGCAAGAATACTTTTGGCTTTAACTTTTTCGCCAAATTCCACAACGGCTACAAAACTGTTACCGCTTGTTCCATACATCTTTTTTGTTCCGGGATATGTTCTTGCGCCAAAAGAAGCGAGGGATCCCCACCTTGATGAAGCAAAATCAACAGGTAAGCTTGGTTTACTATCATCAAAGGGCTGCCTGATATTCCCATTAACCCGCTGGTATCGGTTTATTTCGCCCCATGGGGTTTTCCACGAGCCGAAATCTATTTCCAGCTTATGAATTGCTCTTCTCAGAGCCATCAACATTTGCTCATCCGGATTCCTACTTCGGTTAAGTTCTATTCCCCAGTAAATTGCCAGGGAGGTTGCAGTAGAATTTAAGGAGTATCTCAAGTCCCAGTTTTTAAGGAGCTCAACAGCTTCTACCAGCCCGGACTTAATATTGGATGGTGCTGAACTTTGTGCTTCGATAAGTTTGGGTATTAAGGGTTCAAAATATATGAGATAGGAATCATAAGCAGTAGCAATTAACTTGTCAATCGTAAATTTCGATTGCCCTTCCAACACACGAACAGCATGTAAGCCCCTGGCATTTTCCCTGTCGGGAGCCATATAGGATGGATAATCCTCTTTATTTGGACTATTATCACCACATGCAGTAAAAGGAGTAGAGTTGCAATTCTGAATCCAACCATTCTCCGGATTCAGTATAAATATCATTTCATCAACAGGATGAAGACCCTTCCAATCCGTTTCAGGATTGCTGCCATCAAGTATCCCGGCCCAGTTAAACTCAGGGTTCCTGACTGGAATAAAGTTCCCGTGATAATAGGCTATATTGCCTTCAGCATCAGCATAAACAGTATTATTTGAGGAATTGGTGTTCAGGTCCATGGTTTTCTTAAAATCCTCATGCCCCTGAGCTTTTGTGCGCAAATAGGATTGGGTTAGAGCTTTTTCATGTTCAATCATCAGCCTGATACTAACCCATTTGCCATTCTCATCCCGAATCACAGGACCGTTATGAGTATAGAAAACCTTGAAATCCTTACTAGCCATCGTGTCTCCGGATTTGTAACTCAGGCTAATTAGTCTTTCCCCCAAAGGCCTGAGATTTTCACCGAATTTGTAGAATAATTTACCTTCTTTTTTTACTATTGTTTCGTAGTAATAATCAATAGCATCTGCTCTGCTGGAAGTATGCATCCATCCGCATTTCTCATTAAATCCTTGATAAATAAAGAATTGGCCCCATGTGACAGCACCATAAGCATTCAGCCCTTCTTCGCTAACCATATGCACTTCAGCACGGAAAAAGAATGAAGTATGTGGATTGATCAAAAGCATTGCGTTCCCTGATTCAGTAAGTTCAGGTGCTATAGCAAAGCCATTGGATCCGCGAGGTTCCTTGTCTTTTGTTTCCTCTTTAATTAGCTCAGCCGGGTTTTTACCATAAAAACTTCCTAGCTGTCTTGGACTGATTCGCTCAATATCTCCACCTATGCTCCCCTCACTAAATGTAAGTGCCATCCAAGGTTCAAAATGTGTAATGAGTTTTGGTTTTACTTCAGGATGGGTGTATAGATAATAGTTGATTCCGTCAGCAAATGCATTCATTAATTTTTTAAGCCATTTTGGACTTTTCCTATACTCTTTTTTTACTTGAACGGGATCAATATATAATTGCATCCTCAGGTCGGTGAATAAGAGAGATTCTCCTTCAACTTCAGCCATTCGCCCCATGGCATTTATGTAATTTACCTCAACACGATTGAAGTCTTCTTCACATTGGGCATACAAAAGTCCAAAAACGGCATCAGCATCTGTCTTGCCATATATGTGTGGAATGCCAAAATTATCCTGGATAATGGTAACATTTTCAGATTGTTTTTCCCAGTTTCTTATTTCACCTTGATAGTTATCCTGCGGCGAACAGGCTACAAGAATTAGCAGGAGGAACAAGGATTTTCTCATTTCAAGGGGGATTAGGTTAAAAATCTAAATATATATAATTATTATTTGGCCAACAATCGGTATTTCATAACTATCTAACATTGAATTCCATTCTCCTTCGGGACTATTCCTTGGAGTAGTCTTGAATAATATGTAATTTATTGCCCAACTAAATTTGAAACCATGAAAGCCTCTTTCTTTTATATACCTGTGATTCTAATATTCTTGTTGGTTTCGTGTAATACGGTTAAAAAGGCTGATGAAATATCTCAACCTAATGTGCTATTTGTTTCTATCGACGATCTAAACGATTGGGTTGGTGTTATGGGAGGCCATCCGCAGGCCCGAACTCCGAATCTGGATAGTTTTTCTGAGCATGCTGTTCAGTTTGCAAATGCTTACTGTTCAAATCCTGCTTGCAATCCTTCCCGGACTGCTATCATGACAGGTCTTTCACCTCATACATCAGGTGTGTATTCTAATTATCAGGATTGGAGGGAAGCTATACCTGAATATACTACCCTGGGTCATTATTTCAGAGATAATGGCTATTACTCTGCAGGAGCAGGTAAAATATTCCATTATCATATGATCGACAGCACTTGCTGGGATGATTACTGGCCATCGCAGAAGCAGAATATGCCTGGAGAATATATGCCTCAGAAGCATCCCGGGATAACGGAGGATGCTCAAAAAGAGTACAGCACTATCAATATGCCTGAATTTAAGAATATGTATAAGATGTTTGATTGGGCTGCCCTGGATATTCCTGATTCTCTGATGGCTGATTATAAAAGTGTGGAATGGGTTTCAAATCAACTTCAACAGGAGCATGATAAACCCTTCTTCCTGGCTTGCGGCATCTATCGTCCTCATGTGCCATGGTATGTACCCCAAAAGTATTTCGATTTATTTCCTTTGGAAGATATACAGCTTCCAGCCTACATGGAAAATGATCTTGATGATCTGAGTGATAGAATAATAGATGTGGCTCATCGCTCTGGCAACTACCATAAACATGTTCTTGAAGCCGGTCAGTGGGAAGCTGGTGTCCAGGCTTACCTCGCATCTATTGCCTTTGCAGATGCGATGTTTGGAAATCTTATGGATGCTCTTGATAATAGCCCATATGCTGATAATACTATTGTGATGGTCTGGTCGGACCATGGATGGCAGCTTGGTGAAAAAGAGCACTGGCGCAAATTCGCCTTGTGGGAAAATGTTCTTCAAACGGTATTAATGATTAAAGTTCCGGAAGGTGTATCAGATCTGCCTGAAGGGACAAATGGAAAACCTGTATGCAATCGCATTGTTTCAACCCAGGACATTTATCCAACCTTGGTTGATCTATGTAACCTGCCTTTTCGGGATGATATTGATGGTCGGAGTCTTGTTCCTTTATTAGTAGATCCATGGGCAGATTGGGATTATCCGGCCATCAGCTCCTATGATTTCAGCGAGTTCTCCATTCGCACTGAAGGATGGAGATATACTGTTTATATCGATGGCAGTGAGGAACTCTATGATCATGAGAAAGATCAAAACGAATGGTTTAATCTGGCAAATAAACCTGAATATCAGGATCGGATTGCTGAAATGAAGAAGTATATTCCCCAAAATCCCGCTCCATTAATTAAAACCTCTGAGAAATTAATGCCGCATCATGATCCACCCTTCCGTACTAGGGAGGAATATTATGATTGGTTAAAACACGATAAGGATAATGTCTGGCGAATTAATACCTATTGGAATAACTGATTAACCGGGACACGGGTACACAGTTACACTGATTCATGAAAATTATTTTTCCAATTCATATCCGAATTCAATACCTTTCTTTACGGCAGGTATACCTTCTTTCATCCATTTAGGCATAGGCTCGCCTTTGAGGTAATGATCAAAGAACTGGGCCAGACGAATCTGGAAGTCGTGCTTGTCTTCCAGTCGGGTTGTCCAATGAGCAGCCTCATTATAGTTAAGCAGCCATGCAGGTTTTCCAAGTCTTCTCAGAGCTATGAAGTATTCTATGCCCTGATACCATGGAACGGCTCCATCATCATCATTATGCATAATCAGGATTGGGGTCTGAACCTTATCCATTGTAAAGATTGGTGAATTCTCCATGTAGCGCAGGGGAGATTCCCATATTGATTTTCCTATACGGCTTTGAGTATGTTCATATTGAAATGCGCGGTTCAAACCTGATCCCCAACGTATTCCTCCATATGCACTAAACATATTCACGACGGGTGCACCAGATTCTATTGCTGCGAAAAGATTTGTCCGTGTTGCCAGATAAGCAACCTGATAGCCACCCCAGCTATGTCCTTGTGCCCCAATGTGATCTTCATCCACGAAACCTTTTTCTATAAGTGCTGTTATACCGGGCATCACACAATTAAAGGCGTCCTCTCCCGGATATCCTTCTTTATAATATATGTCGGGATTAAATATCAGGTAGCCATTACTAGTGTAGTAGTGATAACCTATGGTTGAGCGGCCTCGTTCAGGAATATGGTGACCATAAAGGCCCTGAGAACTTTTTTCATAGAAATTCACAATCATTGGATATTTCTTCGTCGGATCGAAATTCGCGGGTTTATGAAGTGTCCCTTCCAGTTTTCTGCCATCCAGGGAAGTCCAGCTGACCAATTCGGCTGTTCCCCAGATAAATTCATCTTGTTGGGGATTAGCATTGGAGATCTGCCTGGGTTTCTTAAAACTAAGATCAGAGATTTGAAGGTCAGGGAAGATTATGAAATCTTCCATTGTGAAAAGAACTACATCATCATCTTTGGCCTTAAGCGGAGAGCCAAGTTTGTATTCGCCAGACATCAATTCCATTGGAATTGTTGGTTTTGTCATGGACCACTGGTAATAACCATCATTACGGCTAATCTCATTGTGTCCAGTGAGGTAATGTGTTTTGTCAGGATCAATCCCTTCCTCTGGTCCTGATGTAAATCGCCCACGCATGGGCTTGTCGAGTTTGAGTAGGCGGTAAACTATCTGATTTTCCCGACCATTAACAGTTAAGTTTATAGGTTGATATTTGTTTTCCGGATCCACCTTCCAAATATCATATCTATCATAGATCAATAGTGCAGCATCTTCCTTCAACCAGCCTGCTGTACGATACGATCCGGCAAGATTAGGAACATCATTCAACTCATTCGCACACTGAATAACATCTTTGCTGCATATTTGATATTCCTTTCTGGTTTCGATATTATATGTATTCCATGTTGTATCAAGCCCATTGTACCAATACAAGTATTTCCCAGTTAGGGAGGCGCGGGGACTAACACGTATATCTTTCTTAATCATTTCACTTTTCCCTGTCTCCATATCAACCAGGTATATGTCGATATGGGATGGACTTCCTTCCCACATAGTTTGTACTGCATAAGGTTTGTTAGAGTAGGCTAGAGCGTATTTTGAATCACCATTATTTATCAAACTAATACTGCTAAGTTCTTTAGTTTCCAATTGAACCATCTTTTCCACCTCGAAATCATAAGCAGCCATATAGGTTTTCTTAAGATCACTGCTTTTCCTTTTCAGCTGCTGTGTGTGTAATACCGGCTCATTCCAGTGCCAGACATCCACAACAGGGAGTTCTTCCTCAAGAATAGTAGTGTCTTTCTCCGGTTTTACAGGAGCAGTTCCGAAAAATAAGCGATTTCCTGGTTTGGAAAAGGAGATCCGCTCATTAGCACTGATTTCCCAATTTTTGGGAATTCCTGTGGACTCGTTTGATAATATTTCTCTGGCTGATTTGCCACCCTTCCAGGCATACAGTTTGTACTCTTTTTTATCATTACCGCCTCCATCAGTTGTGTCAGCGAGACAGGCAATCAATGATCCTTTTTTGTTCTGGGTCAGTTGTTTGTATGAGCCCTTCCCTGTAATCAGGGGGGTAACTACTTCTGATTCGATATCAATTCTATATACTCCAGGTAGAAAGTCTTTATCATCGCCGGTTGACATAAAAAGAAGAGACTTATGTTCTTCAGCGAAGTAATATTCAGTAACAAACGGAAACTCTATAATTTCGACAAGCTTCCCGGGCTTTACCAGTTGCAGCTTATACCCATTCTTTGACGACTCCTTCTTCACTTTTTCCTTTTCCTTTTCCTTTTCCTTTTCTACTTCTCCCTTTTCTTCTTTCCCTGCTCCCTGTTCCCCGTTCCCTGTTAACTGTTTCCCTGTTACCTGATACGCAATCCACCCAGCCCATTTACCAGGAATTTTATGAGACTTCAGATCTGGAATAATGTCCAGATTACCTGATTCAAGATTATAGATTGCCAATTTATCTTTAGGCATATCATCTTTCTTTGTCTTTTTAAGCTTAAGTTGCCTAATGGTATCGGCAGGTGGTTTGATGGTGAAAACCACAAATTTTGAATCATATGTGATACCAACCCTGGATCCATAATCAAAGCTGGCAATTTCTTTACCCTTACTTATAGAAATATAGAGAACCGGATCTCCCTTCCATGGCTCAGTTTTATAAACCACGTATTCTCCATCATTGGATATAAGCTTCTCAGTTATCCTGTTCCATTTCAGGACATCATCGCCGGTTAGGGGGCG
>JAUVKA010000108.1 GCA_030592205.1 Bacteroidota bacterium
ATGAAAAAAAAAATAATTAGAATTATGAAACTATCAGGTTTCCTAATACTGTTTTCTGTTCTGCAGGTTTTGGCTGTTGATTCTTATTCACAGCACACAAAGCTAACACTCGATCTGAAGAATGTAACTATAGAAGATGCATTAAAAACCATTGAAGACCAGAGCGAATTCTTTTTCCTCTATAGTCCGAAGATGGTTGATGTATCCAGAAAAGTTGATATTGAGTTAGCTGATAAAAAGGTTGACTTTGTATTAAACCAGATGTTTGCCGGCACAGGAGTGGATTATGTTATAAAGGACCGGCAAATTGTAATTACTACCGATGAAATGATCCAACCATTTAAAAAGGAAACACCACAACAGATTGTTGTTACAGGTAATGTTACCGACGAAGACGGCAATACTCTTCCGGGGGTTAACATCATCATAAAGGGAACTCTAAAGGGGTTTACTACTGATGCTGATGGTAATTACACCCTTCAGGTTGATAGTCCTGATGCAATTCTGGTTTTTTCCTTTCTTGGTTATCGAACACAGGAAGTAACCGTTGATAATCAAACCCAAATTGATGTTACGATGGTAACTGATATTATTGGTTTGGAAGAGGTGATTGCAATTGGTTATGGGTCTCAAAGGAGAAATGACCTGACTGGCTCCATTACTTCCGTAAACTCGGAACAGCTTGAACCTACATTGAATACAAACTTATTTAAGTCTTTACAGGGTACTGTTGCCGGGCTGAGAATTACACAGAACAATTTTGAGCCTGGAGCCAGTCAGGAAATTCGTATCCGGGGAGAAAATTCGTTATCTGCGAGTAACAATCCATTGATTATTCTTGATGGTATACCCTATACGGGTGACATGAATGATATTAATCCTTACGATATTGAATCAGTGTCCATACTGAAGGATGCTTCTTCTACTGCAATTTATGGTGCAAGGTCAGCAAATGGTGTGATAATTGTCACTACTAAGACGGGTAAACCAGGGAAACTGAGCATCAATTTTAATTCAACAGTGGGTTTATCGTCTGTTGCAAATAAGTCAATAGAAATGTTGGACGGAGATGGCTATATAAGTTTTATACAGGACAAGATCCTTTATGAAGGGGGATCAGCAAACCAGGATCCATCGGAATGGTTGTTTTCTAATGCATATCCTCAGTATCAAGCAGGCACAGAAACAGATTGGCTGGATCTGGTCTTTAGAACTGCCCTAGTACAGGATCAATTGCTCAGCATGTCAGGGGGTACCAAAGAAACAACATATTACACTTCAGTGGGGTATCTTGATGAGCCAGGTATAGTCGAGAATAGTGGGTTTGAAAGAATTACCCTGCGTTCAAATGTCCGCCACGACCTAAATGATTGGTTGACAGTAGGTTCTAATCTTCAGTTTTCCCACACTGACAGTGATGGTGGCGGTGCTACGCCCAGTGTTTCATTTGCAATGAGACAGACCCCTTATGGAAAACTAAAGGAAGATAATGGAGATTATACTTTTTATCCTCAATTTCCTGAGACATACTTTCCAAATCCGTTTGCAGATGATGATGCAACAGTTGATGACATCAGTAAACAGGCGCTGATTAACCTGTTTGCGGAAATCAAACCAACTTTTATTCCCGGTCTGTCGTATAGATTAAATTATGGCACCGATTTTCGGATTACAGAGAGTGGGACATACTATCCATCAACTTCACTTTCAGGATTTGCGTACTCTGGAGTGGCTGATAAACGCACTACAACCAATAATTTTTGGACACTGGAAAATATTCTGCGATATGATAATAGCTGGGGCAATCATAACTTAGCAATTGTTGGTCTTTACAGTCGTGAAGCAACAACAGGAGAATATTCCAGGCAAACAGGAAGGGGTTTTGTGAATGATGATAATTTATATTATTATATTAACTCAGCTGAAACAAAAGATGCGTATACAGAATTGATGGAAAGAAGTCTGGTTTCGTATATGGGAAGACTCCATTACGACTATGCAAAGAAATACCTCCTTACAATTACTGCACGTCAGGACGGTTATTCCGGATTTGGAGAAGATAATAAATTTGGCTTCTTTCCTTCAGCTGCATTGGGATGGACGATCAGTAACGAAGAATTCGCACAAAATATGGGTGTTGAGTTCTTAAAATTACGGCTTTCCTATGGTGTTAATGGTAACCAGGCGGTTGACCCGTATCAAACATTAGATAGGCTTAGAGATGCTAACACCCTTTTTGGAGACAACACAGCAGTAGTAAATGGGCTGAAAATAAATGCAGTAGGCAATCCTGACTTAAAATGGGAAGGAACAACAACCTTCGATATAGGTCTTGATTTTGCATTTCTCCAAAACAAAATTTCTGGAACAATTGACTTTTATTCAAGCAATTCCCAGGACTTATTAATGACAAGGCAGGTGCCTGTGATGAATGGATATACCAGTATATGGTATAATATTGGAGAGACGGAAAATAAAGGAGTTGAGATTAGCCTTAATACAAGAAACATCACTAAATCAGATTTTACTTGG
This sequence comes from Bacteroidota bacterium, assembly GCA_030592205.1. GTDB lineage: Bacteria > Bacteroidota > Bacteroidia > Bacteroidales > UBA12481 > JAUVKA01. Next base: position 2,533 of record JAUVKA010000108.1, read on the forward strand.
ATTTCATCCTTTACTTTTTCATTAAACAGGGATAAGATTGTTGCACTTCGGGGAGAAGGTATAGATGACATTGCCAACCAATGGTTTATTGGCGAACCTCTCCGCGTACATTATGGATATGAATACGATGGTCTCTGGGCGGCTGGTGAGGAGGAAGAGTTTGCAGCCTATGCTCCGGATGGAACATTTGAGGCGCACCTCGGTAAGCCAAAAGTAAAAGATATTAATAAGGACGGAGAAATTACAGAGGAGGACAGAGCTGTTTTAGGTTCACAACTTCCATCCTGGACGGGAGGTATGTTCAATGAGCTGAAATATAAAGACTGGTCATTATCAGTGTTTGTTAATACTGTTCAAGGAATTTACAGAAGTAATGATTGGTATTATCCACAAAGTTTTCAGGTTGAAAAAAATATGAATTACCTTGATGTCGACTATTGGAGGCTTGACAGGCCAAGCGATGAGTTTATATCTGCAGGGATTGTGTATGATGCTGGCTATCCCTCCGCAGGTCCTCTGCATCTAAAGAATGCCAGTTTTGTCCGGATACAAAATGTTACACTATCCTATGAATTTCCAAGATCTGTGATTGGGGAAAAAATAAGCAAATTAAGGATCTTCTTAAGTGCGCATAACTTGTTTACTTTTTCATCTTGGTTAGGATGGGATCCTGAAGCCGGTACCACCTCTGCTTTAACCTCACTTGGTACTCTATATCCAAGTGCCCAAGTTCCATATCCAAGTGCCCGGACTTTTAGATTTGGCATTAATTTAGGATTATAAACTGTATAAAATTTACTATTATGAAAATACATAAAATATCAGGTTTCCTTCTGTTGACAGGAATACTATTTATGGTTCCATCATGTGATGATGAAGAATTCTTAACAGAGTATCCAAAAAGTTTTAATGCTCCTGATAATACTTTTACAAGCACAAAGGGATTTAATACTGCTGTGAATGGCCTATATTCCCAGGCTCAAAGTGAATATCGGGATATAGTTTACGGAACCCTTTATTCCGGAACAGATCTATGTTTAAATGCATTAACACACCCTGTTTATAAGGTCGTTGAATCATTGGGGGAGAATTTGAACAGTGCATATTACGGCTGCGAAACATTTTGGAATTGGGCTTATACGTTTATCGCAAATGCCAATATGATTCTTGAGGCGCTTGAACTTTCGGATGTCAATTGGGATTCACCGTCAGACAAGGTGCTAATAGAGGCTCAGACTCGTTTTTTTAGGGCATATGCTTACAGGACACTCTCTTACACTTTTGGTGGTGTACCTATTGTGTTGAAAGTAGCAAAACCATTCAAGCTTGATTATACAAAGAGTAGCCTAACTGATGTCCTTGATTTAATGATCAGTGACTTTACATTTGCTGCTAATAACCTGCCTGCTGAAGTAACTGAAGAAGGCAGAATCGTAAAAGCTGCAGCACAGCATTATCTTGCTGAAGCTCACATGTATAAAGAAGAGTGGACTACAGCCGAAGCACTGTTAAATTCCATTATTTCGTCACCTCTTTATTCCTTAATGACTGAACGTTTTGGAATGCATTTAAGTGAAGAGGGGGATGTCTTCTCTGATATATTTAAGGAAGATAATGCAAACCGCTCTTCAGGTAACCTGGAATCAATCTGGGTTATTCAAATGCAATATAACTGGGATCAGGGTTTTAATTATTTTAAAGATTGGTCTCGTCGAGCCATGGTGCTTTATTATTCTCGGGTAACCGGCTTTCTACTGTGCGATTCTCTCGGTGGACGCGGTGTAGGACGACTTCGTCCGACAGATTTTTGGTTGAATTCTTATGAATCACAAGATATAAGAAACTCAGGATTCAATCTAAGGCGAAAGTATTATTACAATGATCCTACTCATGAGGACTTTGGGAAGGAATTCCCCATGACGGATGAATTAAAGGAGTCGGGATCTTTATATGCGTCAACAAGAAAATTTGACTTTGGGAAAACAGTAGATAACCCAGCTTACGCATTTAACGAAAAAGATAATTATAAAATCCGTTTAGCGGAAACCTATCTGCTTCTTGCTGAAGCTCAATTTAAACAGGGCAAATTAGATGATGCAGCTACCAGTATTAATATGGTAAGAATCAGAGCTAATGCGACACCTGTACTTCCAGCTGAAGTGACTCTTGACTATATTTTAGATGAGCGTGCAAGAGAATTATTCGGAGAGTATCCGAGAAAGTATACCTTGACCAGGACAGGGACATTTGTAGACAGGGTGAAAATGCACAACGCGGTAACAGCTGAATTCGTACAAGAATTTAATGCGCTTTGGCCCATACCTCAATCTGCAATTGATGCAAATCAAGGAGCAGAACTCGTACAAAATCCCGGATATTAATTGAAATAACTTCATCCCTGTCATGCGACAGGGATGAAGTTATTCTAATATTTCGAGTGATGCTATTTACTCATACTTTTAGGCTTAAGCTTCATTACAAATCATTGAAACTGCTGGATATTTATTACATGGACGAATAGATGATTAAGTTTTTTCGTGCTCTCAATGGTTTTTTCAGATTAATAATTTGAAGTAATCGGCTATTTATTCAGACTGGTAGTTTGATTTTATATTAGCATCTAAAAAAGTAATATGTGAAGACGAAAAAGTGATGAATATATATAAACAGTGCCTGCACGAAAACGTTCAATTAATAGATATACAGTGGATTAAAGTTGAAAACATGTTTAAATCTTCCAGGTTTTTCCTTTGGTAGATTTACCGAAAATACTGAATCAAAAATAATCAACATCAATGAATATTAAAATCATTATTAGTATTCTCTCGGTTTTAATAAGTAATAGCTTAATTGCGCAATCACATTGGAATAACCCTATTCAAAAGGAGGATCCGTTAGGCATACCCTTGGTGGAAACTTCGCCTTTTGTATTTGAAGACAGGTTATATCTCCTTGAAAACCATCAACGATTTTGGGATTTTCCCGGCGAAAAGATAGGGACCCTATTTCATGAAGATGAAGTACGTATACGTGATATACAAACAGATAAAATAGTCTCTGTTGCATTACGGAATCATGGTTTTGGCACAGTACTTACCTGGGATGAAAGAGTATATGTATTTGCAGCAAAGTATGGAGAGAACAAGTGGCGTCATATAACAGAAATTACCATGACCAGTTCCGCAGATTTGAAAAACTGGACAAAGCCGGTCACGGTATTACGGGCTGCTCCTGATGAATTTTTTTTCAATACAGCAGTATGCAGGGCAAAAGATAAATTCGTTTTGTTGTACGAAACCAATGACAAACGATGGCCGGCCTTTACTTTCCGGTATATGGAATCTTCAGATTTACAAACGTGGGAAGAGATACCTGGTGCTGTATATGGAAAAGACAAGTATGTGGGCGGGCCTGCCTTATATTTTGAAGGAGGTTATTATTACACGCTTTATCTTGAATCACTTGGGAATGGTTACTACGAAACCCGCATCACACGGTCGCAAGATTTGTTCAACTGGGAAGATGCACCGGAGGATAGACCTTTTATAACTTTTGATACTACACATAAAAACATTCCGTTACATGAACCAGATGTAAGTGAATGTAATGCTTCGGATGTTGAGTTGTGCTATTTCAGGGGAAGAACCATTCTGTATTTTACAGGTGGGGATCAGCATAGATGTGGTGACCTCCAACGGGCCACCTATGAAGGAACGCCTCAGCAGTTGTTTGAACATTTTTTTAAGGATACTAAGAACCCATCCACTCTTTCTGACGAAATAAGGCCGAATACAATCGCCTTTGACGGCAAGTATCTGAGTATTGATCAGCACCCTTTCCTGTCACAACATGATATCGTGTTTTTGTCACCGGCTGTTGAAGGATATGAAGGATTTCCTTTAGGCAACGGCGACATGGGTGCCATGGCATGGACGCCACCAAACAAACTGTTTTTTCAGATCAATAAAACGAATACGTGGGAGAGTGGCGTTGTGATACCCATCCCCGTATCTCACCGGATGGAACAAGAGTGGTTATTGATTGCTCTGTGGGTGACAGAGGTCGTCAGTTGGTCCTTATGAATTTGCAGGATGTTATTACTGAGCGCTAAGGCTTGTTATTATGATCAGTTTTTCCATCAATCTACAAATAAGCATCTATGCTTGAACAAACCCATTCAACGGGACTGAATTTAACGGACATAATTATTGTCATTGTTTTTTTAGTGGCAATGCTGACGATTGGAGTTCTTTCGGCCACTTCTGAAAAGATGACCTCGGGCAAGTTTTTTCTTGCCGGGCGATCACTTTCATGGGTGCTTGTGGGTGCCTCGCTGTTTGCTTCTAATATCTCCACGATCCACCTGGTTGGCCTTGCAGCTTGCGGGTATAATGATGGACTGGTATGGGGTAACTTCGAATGGGGAGCACCCTTTATTCTCATTCTTCTCGGCCTGGTATTTGCACCTTTCTACTTCAAATCAAAGATTTCAACCCTGCCTGAATTCCTGGAACGCCGTTTCGGCGGGGCTTCCCGGACTTTCCTGGCTGTTATGGGACTTTTTACTGCCCTGATGGTACATATTGGGATGAGCCTTTATGCAGGTGCTGTGGTTTTTGAACAGTTTTTCGGTATTCCCATCCACATTTCCCTGCTAATTATTTCGGTGATCATCGTTATTTACACCGGTTTGGGCGGTCTGAAGGCTGTTGTAGTTACCGAAACCATCCAATCAAGTGTCCTGGTGATCGGAGCTGTAATCATGACCATTTATGCCATTCTGGCCCTGCCTGATCACGGCATTCATAGTTATACCGACCTGGTAAGTGCTGCACGCCCTGGACAACTGGATATGTTACAATCGGGAAAAGATGCCAATGCAGGCTTATCCTGGTATGCTGTTGTACTGGGTTATCCCATATTAGGTATCTGGTATTGGTGTGGCGACCAGACGATTGTTCAACGGGTGTTGGGGGCAAGGTCTGCACGTGATGCCGCAATAGGTCCCATTTTCGCGGGATTTTTGAAGATACTGCCTGTATTTATCATGATCATTCCCGGAATACTGGGGTATGTTTTATTTAAAGATGTGATCGGTGAGAACAGCAACGATACCCTACCTGTTCTGATCAGCCACCTGTTGCCGGTAGGGTTAAAAGGATTGTTAGCGGCAGCTCTTCTGGCAGCAGTAATGAGCGCTGTGTCTGCGGCCCTGAACAGTTCGGGCACACTGGTTGCCATAGATATTTTTAAAAGGATCAATCCCAAACTCTCTGACCGTAATCAATTGCTCATCGGAAGGGTCAGTACGGTTGTGGTTATGATCCTTGCAGCCCTCTGGTCCACCCAGGGAGGTAAATTCACAAGTATTTTCGAAGCGATAAACACCATTTTATCCATGATCTCTCCCCCCATCGCAACAGTGTTCCTCCTTGGAGTATTTTGGAAAAGAGGTACCCGGCAGGCCGCATTTTCGACACTGGTTTTGGGTTTTGTACTGGGTGTGATTGTCTTTTGCATTGACTTTTTTAAGGATGCCGGGAATGAAATAGATATCATACAATATATCCGTGATATCCATTTCCTGATGCAGGCAGTGTTCCTGTTTGTGATCTGTACACTAAACTTCATCATAGTTAGTTTATTAACCCCTGCACCTGCTGCTGAGAATGTGGCAGGTATCACGCTCGAGAATCCGTTGTCATTTATTACGAAGGGTCGGCTGACTGGCATTTCCGACCCAAGGGTACTGGCAGGTATATTGCTCCTGGTGCTGGTGGTATTGTATTATATTTTTGGATAAAGAAAATGATCATTGATGCACATATTCATTTATGGGATAAAGTGAACGGGCTACTAGGCACCGGGAAGACAGAACCTGTTAAGGATGGGATCATCCGAATTGGGGGAAAAGAGATCCAGGGCATGCCTACATGGTTCAGTGATTGCCGCAACCCTGCTGAACTTGCCCTTGCTGCCCTTGATGATGCGGGCGTCCACGTAGCTGTTGTTACGCAGGAATACCTGGACGGCAACCAGAATGATTATCTGTTGCAGGTAAAACGACAATATCCCGACCGTTTTTTTGTGCACGGGCTCATTGATTTTACCAAGCCTCAAAACCTGGCCCGGGAGTTTAACAGGATTGCAGAGATGGGATTCAGAGGAATAAAGTGTCCTGCCATGTTCCTGCCTGACCTGAAGCCACCAGTTCATCTTGATGACGCTCCGCTGATGGATATCTGGCAGCAGATGGTTGAGAGAGATATGGTTTTATCCATTGATCTTGCCCCGGGTAACGTCCAGGTTCCGCAAATGAGGCGTGTGTTAAAGAGAGTTCCCGGGCTAAAAGTTGCCATTGGCCATTTTGGCATGGCTGGCAGAAAAGGCTGGATGCACCAGATCCGGTTGGCTGAACACAAGAATGTACACGTTGAGTGTGGTGGTATTATCTGGCTCTACCGCAAAGAAGGCCCGCCGTTCAGAACCGCTCAGCTAAAAATCAAACAAGCCGCCAAAGCTGTGGGTGCAGATAAAATTATGTGGGGCTCGGACTATCCCAGGACGATGGTCGATTTTACCTACCGCCAGAGCCTGGACTTTGCCCGCTACGGATGTGATTTTTTTACAGAGGAAGAAAAAGATATGTTTCTGGGAGCAAATGCAGCCAGACTTTACGGAATTGACTACAGCACACAAAACAAACGCCCAAGGCGTCTGATCACCGAAACTTAATATTATTTATTATGAGACTGAAAGATAAAGTAGCAATTGTCACCGGTTCAAGCAAAGGTATCGGGGAAGGCATCGCAAGCATTTTCCACCAGGAAGGAGCCATGGTTGTCATCGTGGGCCGGAATGTTGACGCAGGTCTGAAGATGGCCCGGGAGCTGGGCTCTGAAGAAGGAAAGTCAATATTCATTAAAACAGATGTACGGAAGAGCCAGGAGATCCGGGAGATGATCGACAAAACGGTCGCGACCTTCGGGAAGATCGATATAGTGGTAAACAATGTGGGTTATCACATCTCGAAGAATGTGGTTGAGACTTCAGAGGAGGAGTGGGAATTCATACAGGAGACCAATCTCAGGAGTACTTTTTTATGCTCAAAGTATACCATTCCCTATTTGAAGAAAACCAAAGGCAACATTATTAACATCAGCAGTATGGTCGGGCAGGTGGGACAGCCCAATGCTGCTGCCTATTCATCCACCAAAGGCGGCCAGATAGCGATAACAAAAAATATGGCCATTGATTTTGCCCCTGATGGTGTCCGCGTGAATGTGATCTGCCCTGGCTGGATCCAGACACCCCTGGTGGAGGATTGGTTTAACCAGCAGGAGGATCCGGCGGAGGCAAGAAAGTATATCTACGGACAACATCCTCTGGGACGGATTGGTACCATTGAGGAGTGCGGGCACCTGGCAGCATTTCTTGCCAGCGATGATGCAGGATTCATCACAGGTTCTGTCATGGATATTGATGGAGGAGTCACACTTGGTTATTGAAGAAAGCATTAGAGAACCAACATATAAAACATATGAAAAATTTTATAACTATAATCTTGGTTTTATTGAGTAATGGATTAATTGCGCAATCACATTGGAATAACCCGATTCAAAAAGAGGATCCATTAGG
>JAUVKA010000198.1 GCA_030592205.1 Bacteroidota bacterium
ATTCTCCTGTTTACGGATGTGACGCTTTCTGGAAAAACTTTTGGAATCTTAACAATTTATGGGCCCTTGTAACTCCGGAGATAGCAAATTCCTGGGTAAAATCTTTGCTTGAAATTTATGACCGTGGCGGGTGGCTACCGAAAGGACCTACCGGAATTGAATATTCCAGCATCATGGTAGCTTCTCATGAAGTTGCCCTGATTAACAGCGCCTATCAGAAAGGCATCCGTAACTATGATATTGAAAAGGCTTATGAAGCTATCCGGCATGTTCAGATGGAACCCGGGAGGGCTCATCCTTGTGGCGGATTGGTTGGCAATACACAACTGAAAAAATACATGGAGCTGGGATACGTGCCCTACGGTCCGGGGGCTTCAATTAGCTATTTTGGCACACCTGATGAAGGCCCGGTTTCCAATACGCTCGATTATGCCTTCGATGACTGGAATGTTGCCCAGATGGCCAAAGCCCTGGGAAAAACAGATGATTTTGAATATTTCATAAAAAGAGCAAACAATTTCAGAAATATATTCGATGAGGAAAGTGGCTATGTAAGACCAAGACTGGCAGATGGATCGTGGCTGGATCAAAATCAGTTAGATTCCTGGAAAGGAGCTGGTTTCGTTGAGGAACATGCATGGCAATATGGTTTTATGGAGGGTAATGCCTGGCAATACACGTGGTTTGTCTCTCATGATGTGAATGCACTCGTTGAAATGATTGGGAGGGAAGAGTTCAACAACCGCCTTAGCAAAGGCTTTGAAATGTCGGCAAAGACGAATTTTAATGCTCCAAGAGAACTTTTTGCAGATTATCCTATTAATCATGGAAACCAGCCAACCATGCAGGCTGCATACCTTTTTAATTACTCAGGGAAACCATGGCTTACTCAGAAATGGGTAAGGGAAATTATGGACCATTACTATGGAACCCACCCTGAAAATGGCTGGCCTGGTGATGAGGATCAGGGACAAATGGGCGCATGGTTTGTAATGAGCGCTTTGGGGCTGTTCGAAATGGATGGAGGTGGATCAATCAAACCAATCTATGAAATCGGATCCCCCCTGTTTGAAAAGGTTACCATCCATCTTGATACTGATTATTACAATGGAGAGACATTTGTAATAGAAGCCAAAGGAGTCTCTGCCGAAAAAAGATACATCCAAAATGCCTCCCTTAATGGCATTAAGCTAACTAAACCATGGTTCTACCACAGTGAACTGGTTGGAGGCGGGTCTCTGGTTTTTAAAATGGGAAGTAAACCAAATAAAAGATGGGGCAGCAAACCAGAAGATGCTCCGCCATCCATGTCGAAAATTAATTGATAAAAAAGAAAAAAAAATGAAACAAAAACATCTTTCTATTAGGTACGTAGTTATTGGAGTTATACTATTGTTTTTATACTCATGTTCAGCTCCAAAGCAAAAACATGAATCAAATTCGTCAGTATTGGCTGACATCCCTTTTGATATGCCGGAGATTCACGAGCCTGTTTTCCCTGATCAGACTTTTGATATTCGCAACTATGGTGCGGTTGGTGACGGCAGTACTGTAAATACTAATGCAATAGCAAATGCTATCGCTGCCTGCGCAGATGCCGGGGGAGGAAAGGTATTAATCCCAAAGGGAATCTGGTGCACGGGTCCCATACATCTTAAGAGTAATATTAATCTCTACGTGGCACAAGAAGCAGAAGTTCGTTTCAGCAATAACCCGGATGACTATCTGCCCGTTGTATTTACGCGATGGGAAGGTGTTGAGTGCTACAACTATTCACCTTTGCTATATGCGAAAGACTGTAATAACATTGCCATAACGGGGAAAGGGACTTTCAACGGCCAGGGAGAACCCTGGTGGGGCTGGAAGAAAAAACAGGTAAAAGCAGCTCAGGAACTTTATGATTCAGAATTCAATGGCATCCCGGTAAATAAACGTATTTACGGGACTAAGGAAGCAGCCCTGCGCCCTCAAATGATCCAGTTGATAAATTGTAAAAACGTACTTCTTGAAGATTATACTTCAAGAAATACCCCATTCTGGAACAATCATCTCGTTTACTGCGAGCATGTCATTATACGAAACATAAGGCTGCTGAATCTGTATGATTCTCCTAATACAGATGGGATAAATCTGGAATCCTCTCGGTACATTCACATTCAGGGACTCTATGCTGATGTGGGTGACGATGCTGTATGTATCAAGTCAGGAATGAATGAAGACGGCTGGCGGGTTGCACGTCCTTCAGAAAATATTGTTATTGAGAACTGCTACGTAAACAAAGGACATGGAGGAATCGTATTTGGCAGCGATATGTCAGGCGGTATTAGAAATATCCTTGTGCAAAATTGCGAATATGATGGTACGTGGATGGGGATCCGTTTGAAATCAATGCGCGGCAGGGGGGGCTATATCGAGAAAGTCTGGATCCAGGATATAAAAATGACTAATATTGTTTGGCATGCTATATTACTGAATATGCACTATCCCTTTTCTTCAGCAGAGAGTCGCAGCAATACACCTCCTCAATTTCATGATATCCACATTAAGGATATAACAATCCAGGGAGCGGAAAATGCTATTACTCTCCGTGGGCTGCCTGAAGAACATATTGAAAATGTCACCATAGAGAATGTTACTGTTTTCGCTGACATTGGTTTAGTTGCTTCAAATGCACAGAATATCAGATTGGTTAATGTTAACATCACTCCGCAACAAGGACCTGTTATGTTGTTGAATGAATGTTTGGATTTTACTATTGAGGGTTCAACCATTAGCGATACTATTGATACATTTCTTCATCTGAAAGGAGAAAAAACAAAGAATATTACTCTTATTGGAAATTACCCACCGGATATTCTCCAAAAAGTTAAAATTAATAAAGAGGTACATACAGATGCTGTTTCAATACAAGAGTAGAGCGACCAAGACTGGTCTAAGTATAGTAGGCTAACATGTGTAACAATACATTACCTGAAAATAAAAAAGGGAAAATGGGAAAAAATTTATGGGCACGTAGAAATTTCCTTAAAAAGAGTAGTATAATTGCCCTGGGAACAGCATTTACAAATCATTCCATGGCTAAGGCTCTGAATTCATTCGCTATCAATAAAAGTGAATTAGGGGTAGCAAATAAACCAAAGGCTCCGATTACTGCTATTGTTTTAGGTGCGGGAGGCCGTGGAAACGTTTACTCAAAATATGGTCTGAAATTCCCGGATGAACTAAAAGTTGTAGGCGTTGCAGAACCTGTTGAATTTCGCAGAAAAAGGTTTTCAGAGGAATATCAGATTCCGGAAAAAAATCAGTGGGTTACATGGGAGCATGTATTTGAGAACAAAAAACTGGCCGATGTATTAATCATCACTACACCGGACCGTTTACATCATGGCTGTGCCATGGCCGGATTGAACGGTGGATATGATATTCTTTTGGAAAAAGCGATCGGAATGAATTGGGAAGAAGTTAATGATATTCTGCAATTATCAAAAAAGAAGGATAGTATTGTCGGTATCTGCCATGTGCTTCGCTATTCCTCATATTTTCGCCAGCTTAAGGATGTTGTAGATTCTGGTGTATTAGGCGAGTTACTTAGTATTGAACATACCGAAAAGCTTTCCATGGACCACTACATGCACTCGTTTATCCGCGGTTATTATCGGAACAGCAAAGAAGCAGCACCAATGTTGTTGGCGAAATCATGTCATGATCTGGATATATTACGCTGGATCATTGGGAAACCCTGTAAATATGTTTCTTCCTTTGGCTCACAAACTGTATTTATAAAAGAAAATGCACCTGAAGGTAGTACAATGCGCTGCACAGATTGTCCCATTGAAGCGGAATGCCATATGTCTGCGCTAAAAAGATATACCCGGGAAAAGGATGGATTACATCATCTTGTTATAGAGGATTATGAAGATGCAACTATATTAAGAGCATTGAAAGAAGGTCCGTTCGGCAAATGTGCTTGGCGATGTGATAATGATACGATCGATCATCAGGTGGTTAATATGGAGTTTGAAGATCAGATTACAGCTTCTTTTACTTTGGGATTTTCACCTGTCTATGGCCGGACAACAATAGTGAATGGTTCATTGGGTTGTATTATCGGAAAATTGTATGAGGGCTTTGAAGTTCATGACATCAGGACTGGGGAGGCTACAGTTTATAATAGCCAGATTCCTCAGCATTTAATGTCTGGCCATGGAGGTGGAGATTTTGGATTAATGTATGACTTCGTCCGGGCAGTTCGCTCTCAAGATCCTACAATGTTGTCTTCATCTTTAGAAGAATCTGTAGAAAGTCATTTAATTGGATACAAGGCAGAAGAAAGCCGGCATAAGATAAAAACCATGGAAGTGAACATGGCATCCTACATATAATTTATGCAATTGCTTTTCATGCTTTACGGATACGATTTGCCCTAACAGTAGCCCCATTCTATAAAACTAACCTGACACCAATGAAAAGCTATTCTTGGATCGGGTAATAAAAGTGACGGATTTTATGAGTAGTATTCAGTTAAAGATCACCAGCCACACGGATACAATACTTTCCTTGGAGCTGCCGGTGCCTTAGGAAAAGCTGTAAACTTAATGATAAATGAAGCCTTGAATCAATTGACTGAAAGTAAATAGTTCATGAACGGGAAAGAAAGAATCAAAGTAATTTTTGATAAAAAGCCAGTCGACCGTCCCGGGTTTTGGCTGGGGAATCCTGCAGACGATGCTAAAGAGATTTATGCTGAAGCATTAGGAATTTCTATAAATACTCCAAAACAGGAAAGTAGTACAAGTAATTCGATACTAAAAGCCTCAAAGCTATTTGACCTGGATGTTCTGCTGCACGAGAAATTGGGGAGCGACCTTTTTTGGGCTAGCCCCGAATTAGACCCTAAAGTTTACCAGCATCCTGAAGGAAAACCTATGTTTGATATTTTTGGAGGGAAACCCAGGGAAAGCCTAACCCAACCTGGAATATTTGCAGAGTGTGAAGATATTAAAGAAGTGGAGGCATTTGAATGGCCCAATCCAGATTATTTAAAGTTTGATGAAACCTTAAAAATTGTGGGAAAGGCCTCATCGAAAGGCATGGCTGTATTTGGAGGAATGTGGATGCCCTTTTTTCATACAGTTGCTGATTTTTTCGGAATGGAAAACTATTTCATGAAAATGTTTACATCACCTCATGTGGTTAAAGCCGTTACTGAAAAGGTGCTCGAATTTTATTTAGAAGCCAATCGCAAGTGTCTTAATCTCATGGGAGACAAAATTGATGCTCAGTTTTTCGGGAATGATCTGGGAAGTCAGAAAGGTTTATTGATCGGAGCAGATCAGCTTAAGGAATTTGTATATCCTGGTTTTATCAAAATTATTGATCAGGCAAAATCGTATAACCTAAAAGTTGTTATGCACTCCTGCGGAGCAGTCTCAGATATCATTCCTGACCTCATTGGCTTTGGTATAGATGCTCTCCATCCCTTACAGGCTAAAGCCAAGGGAATGGATGCTGGAAATCTCGCAAAAAATTTTAAGGATGACATAGTTTTTATTGGGGGGATTGATACACAAGAGATACTGCCTTTTGGAACCCCTAAGCAGGTGAAAGACGAGGTGGAAAGGGTGAAAAGTATTTTGGGTGAGCACTTTATCGTATCTCCTAGCCATGAAGCCTTACTTGCAAACGTAAGCTTTGAAAATGTCATAGCTATGCGTAATGCAGCAATAATGGAGTAAATATTATGAACGAAAGATCTAACCTACTTTAAACCCATACTGAAAAGACATGGGAGCAACTATTTTTAAGGTAAAAAATAATAATGGCAAAAGTAATTGAGGTCGCTTATTACGAAATGATTAAACTACAGGAGAAATAAATTAAGATAAATTAATCATGATTACAAAATTATTTTCGCCCGTAAGGGTATTGTTTGTAACACTGGCTTTTTTTGTTGTTGGGCAAGCAACTGCTACGGCAAATACTGTTGATACGATTGAGGAACAAAAAGTTATGGACGGTGAATTCTGGCGTGATCAGGTGTTGACTGATCTAATGCCCTTATGGTATAAACATGTCAGAGACGAGGAACACGGAGCCTTCTATTTAAATTTATCCCGTAAATGGCAACCTATGCCTCCATGGGATAAAATGCCGGCCATGATCAGCCGCCAGATTTTTAGCTTTTCCACGGCCTATCTTCTTTCGGGGGAAGAAAAGTATCTTGACGTTGCCCGTGAGGCAGTGGACTATTTGCTTAAATATGGATGGGACCAGGAATATGGCGGTTGGTTTGAAAGCATCACTCAGACCGGCGAACCGAAGAAAACCGACAAACTTGCGTCCTCTCAGATCTATAACAATGTTGGACTTATACAGTATTACTTTGTCACAGGGGATGAACGTGTTCTGTCCCACGTACTGAAATCCGTTGAGATCCACAAAATATATTCCCACGATGAAGAGTTTGATGGCTATTATATGGGGCTAAACCGTGATTTGAGTGTTAGAGATTCTTCCAAAGCCAAACATTCCCACTATGGACAGGGTTCACTTAAGCCAAATCTTATTATGGCCACCCGGGATTCAGCGATGATAAGCTATTCAATGCATCTGGCCGATTTAAGCATCGAAAGGATGATTGATCCCGTGAATGGCTGGATATTAGGATACCCCAACGGATTTGACCGGAAATGGAATTATATTCCTTATTTGGTGGATGGAAAAGAAAGCATACATCTGGGAGCATGTTCAACCGCTGCATTATTCTTTTTGCATCTATATCATTTAACAGGAAAAGAGAGCTATCTGAATCATGGCAAGGCTTTGGGTGACAAACTCTGTCAGTATGGATGGGACAAGGAACAGGGTTACTGGTTTAACTCAGTAGAGAAAGCGCCACCTTATCGCCCAGTGGGCTCACAAGAAACATTTTGGTGGATTCAGATCTACGGCGCATTTTTGCAACTTCAACTTTACCATGTCACCCAGGATGAGCAATATCTGGAAAATTTCAAAAAGACCGAGCTCTTTTATGTTTGTTACTTCAGGGATCATGAATATGGTGGTGTTTTTTTGGGTGTTGATTCAGATGGATCGTTCCTGGGAAAAGGCGAAAAAGCGGGGCCTTGGCATACGTCATTTCATGAAATTGAGCACGGATTTCTCAACTATCTTAACCTAAATCTTTATGTAAACAATAAACCGGTGGTACTCCATTTCAAATTAGATGGCCCAAAGAAACATTTCGTCTCACCTGTGGACGATCCAAAAGTGTGCATTACCGGTGTACGGATAAACGGCAAACCCTGGACCAATTTTGATGCCCGCGAACGCAGCATTAC
>JAUVKA010000356.1 GCA_030592205.1 Bacteroidota bacterium
GCTTATTTTGTCATGAATGTGATAATCAGCTAATATGGGATTCAGAGAACAATACAAAAATAAATATCGAATTTTCCTGGGATCAAGATCACCACGTCGTAAAGAACTCCTCGAAGGGCTTGGCCTTGACTTTGAGGTTTGGATCAAAGAGGATCTACCGGAGATTTACCCGGCTTGTATGAAGCCCAGGGAAATAGCTGAATATCTGGCCAGGGAAAAAGCGAGGCCTTATCTGGAAGAACTCAAAGAAGGTGACATCTTAATAACAGCTGATACGATAGTTTGTTTGGGAGACTCTATATTGGTAAAACCTGAATCCAGGATTGATGCTGTCAATAGTTTGGAAAAACTTTCAGGTAGGGAGCATACCGTGATAACAGGAGTTTGCATTAGTTCACCTAATGAATGTAATTGTTTTCATTCTGACACACTTGTTAAATTCGCAGAATTGACTGAGGAAGAGATTGATTATTATATTGATAATTATTCTCCTTTCGATAAAGCCGGAGCCTATGGGATTCAAGAATGGATCGGGTATATCGGCGTGGAAAGGATTGAAGGTTCATACTTCAACGTAATGGGATTGCCGGTACAAAAATTATATAGGGAATTGAAAAAAATTACAAGATACATCGACAAAAACTAACTTTATTGTGATGAAAACAAAATTCAGACTTACAGGCCTGGCAATAATGATGATTCTCACCATTGCACCTAAGGTCGTGGCGGATGAAGGGATGTGGATACCCCTTCTCCTGGAGAAATATAATATTAAGGATATGCAGGCAAAAGGCTTTAAGCTAAGTGCGGAAGATATCTATTCAATTAATCAGGCATCATTAAAAGATGCTGTGGTAATTTTTGGTAGAGGTTGTACAGGAGAACTAATTTCTGACCAGGGATTATTGATCACAAATCATCATTGTGGATTTGGACAGATACAAAGGCATAGTACCGTGGAACATGATTATCTTACAGATGGTTTCTGGGCTATGTCGCGAGAGGAGGAATTACCAAACAGGGGCCTGACAGTTACTTTCCTTGTCAGGATTGAGGACGTATCGGAAGCTGTTCTCAAATCGGTTAATGATGATTTGAGCGAATCAGACAGAGCTAAGATCATCGATGAAAACATTGCAGAAATCAGAAAGGAAGCTATTGAAGGAACACATTACTCAGCACGGGTTGCTCCTTTTTTCTCAGGAAACCAATACTTTTTGTTTATAAACGAAAGCTATCGCGATGTTCGCCTGGTGGGGGCGCCTCCATCAGCTATCGGCAAGTTTGGCGGTGAGACTGATAACTGGATGTGGCCCAGGCATACCGGTGATTTCTCTCTGTTCAGGATATATGCCGACAAGGACAATAATCCTGCTGATTATTCCGAAGATAATATTCCCTACAAACCAAAGAAGTCCTTTCCTATCTCGCTCAAAGGAGTTGATAAGGGTGATTTTACTATGGTCTTTGGATATCCGGGGCGTACTAGTGAATATATCCCTGCTGCCGGAGTTGAATCAAGCGTTAACTCAACTATTCCTGCTATGATTGATTTGCGGACCAAAAGACTGAATGTGATTATGGCTGCCATGGAAACAAGTCCTTTGATTCGAATTCAATATGCTTCCAAGAAATCCGGTATTGCTAATAGCTGGAAGAAAAACCAGGGTATTTTAAAGGGCTTAAAAACCCTGGATGCGATTAATCGAAAAATGGATTTTGAAGAAAAATTTCAGATATGGGTCAATCAGGATCCTGTACTAAAATCCAAATATGGAAATCTTCTGGAGCAATATAATAAGTTGATCATTGATAGGGCTCCCTATTCTCTGGCTAGTACATACACGAGAGAAGCAGGGTTGGCTCCTGAAATATTCAATTTTGCAGGACGTTTTTCAAGCCTTGCGAAAATGGTTGAGGATGAGCCTGATGCCGAAACTATTGAGAAAGCTATTGACCGACTTAAGTCTGTGACAGCCGGGTATTTCAGAAATTATGATCCACCAACTGATATGAAGTTGGTGGCTGTTATGTATGAGGCTTTTGCCTCAGGCATAGATCTTGCGTATAAACCTGCCTTATTAAGTGATATGGAGGATTTGTATAAGGGTGATTTTATGAAATATGCTGAAGATCTTTTCTCAGTATCAATTTTTGCTGATGAGCAAAGAGTTTCATCATTTTTGAATGGATTCAAATTACGAAAGGCCAGGAAAATTCTTGAGGATCCTGCCTTCTTGATGCTCCAGTCTATTAATGAAGCACAGAGACAATTAATTAGTCCGGGCTTGATAAAAGGGAGAGACCTGGAGCAGGAATTGCAACGTAAATATATGCAAGCACAAATGGAAATGCAGCCCGATCGGGTTTTTTATCCTGATGCTAATTTCACCTTGCGGGTTACATATGGGCAGGTAAATAATTTCTTTCCCAGAGATGGAATTAAGTATAAGCATTATACCACTCTTAAGGGCATAATTGAAAAAGATAATCCGGATATTTATGATTACAGGGTTCCCCAGCGTTTAAAGGAATTGTATATCAATAGGGATTACGGTGATTATGGTAAGGATGGCGAAATGCCAGTATGTTTCATTGCCACTAACCATACTTCAGGTGGAAACTCAGGAAGTCCGGTCATAAATAGCGATGGACATTTGATAGGTATTAATTTCGATCGCAATTGGGAAGGTACAATGAGTGATATCATGTATGATCCTGATCTTTGCAGAAATATCAGTATTGATATACGATTTGCCTTATTCATCATTGATAAATTTGCCGGGGCACATCATTTAATCGAGGAAATGAATCTTGTAAGATAAAGATAGTCAGGCAAGTAAAAAAGGGGCTCGATTTTTTCAGCCCCTTTTTTAATGACTATAATCATGTGATTGCCTAATATAAATCATGTTTACAACACTCTTACTGTTATATTTTTAACAGCAGAGTAATTAATAAAAAAAAGATGGCAGATATTCAAAAAATTATTTCAGATGTAACCCAGGAGCGCGGGACACAGCGTCGAATTTTACTTCCTGTTCTTCAGGCTATTGTGAAGGAAAAGAATTATCTGGATGATGAGGATATGCTGGCCGTGGCTAAGGCACTTGACTTATCAGCTGCAGATGTATTTGGAACGGCCAGTTTCTATACATTCCTGGATACTGAGCCCCGTGGCAAATACGTGGTCAGGGTATGTAAAACCATTTCATGTTATATGGCAGGGAAAGATGATGTGATCAAGGCCCTGGAGAAATCTCTGAAGATTAAAGTTGGTGAAACAACTGTAGATAAAAAATTCACCTTGCTTTTGGCGAATTGCCTTGGTTGGTGCCACAAAGGGCCTGTTATGTTGGTAAACGATGAGGTTTACCCTGAATTAACTCCCCAAAAAGCGGTGGAAATATTACACAAATATAAAAACGGGTTTTAATGATAAGGATAGCTTAAAAGGAAAACCAATGAAGGCAAATAATTTACTTAAGAGAGTGGATCTAATCTTCGTTACTGAAGGGATTGATCCTATCAAGGTATTAAAAGAGGTTTTTAAGAGACATGCGGATGATTTAATCACTGATATGATTGATTCGGGATTGAAAGGTCGTGGAGGAGCAGGGTTTCCAACCGGATTAAAGTGGAAATTTACCCGGAATGAAGACAGCGATGAAAAGTATGTAATCTGCAATGCTGATGAAGGTGAACCTGGTACCTTCAAGGATCGCGAAATTCTGGATCGGGTACCGGAAAAGGTTTTTGCGGGTATGGCGATATGTGCTTATACTATTGGAGCGAAAAAAGGTTTTATCTATTTGCGTGGCGAATACAATTTTCTGCTAAAACCCTTGAACGAGAAATTGGAAATTTTCAATTCTGAAATGAAAAAGATGGGATTGGATTTTGATATTGAGATTTTCTCGGGCAGCGGAGCATATATCTGTGGAGAAGAGAATGCTCTATTCGAATCAATGGAAGGGAAACGTGGAGAACCGAGAAATAAGCCCCCATATCCTACGGTAGCAGGATATTTGGGCAAGCCAACTGTGATAAATAATGTTGAAACCCTGGTTTATGCTTTCATGATAAACAGGATTGGACCAGAAAAATTTAAGGCTTTTGGTACTTCGGATTCAAGGGGTTCAAAGGTCTTTTCAGTTTCAGGAGATACTTCCAAACCAGGGATTTTCGAACTGGAGCTTGGAATGACTGTTGAGCAATTTGTTGATGAATTTGGAGATGGCGACACAAAAGCTGTTCAAGTTGGGGGCGCGTCTGGCGGTTGTGTCCCTCGCAAAAAGTTTGGTGATACAATTATTGGATACGAGGGGATTCCTACCGGTGGATCCATGATGCTGTTTAACAGTACCCGATCAATGTATAATGTGCTTCATGATTATCTGGAATTCTTCACGGAAGAGTCCTGCGGGCAATGTACTCCCTGCCGGGTTGGTTGCCAGCAGCTTCTGCTTGGAATTGAATCCATCA
>JAUVKA010000226.1 GCA_030592205.1 Bacteroidota bacterium
AAGGGTGTAAATTCATTTATACCAAATAAAACACAGGTTGATTTAATTGAAGTGATTGAGGAGGTGACTGAACAATTCAGACCGAGAATTGCAAACTGTCCTGGTAAGATCTCACTGAAATTACCATTGTCGCCTGTAATCCTAAATGCCGACCGCCTGCAACTACAGCAATTGCTGTTTAACCTCCTGGATAATGCTGTCAAGTATAGTAATGGATGTCCTGAAATAACGATTTCACTTATACATGATGGAGGACAAGGAAAACTGAGTATCTCTGATCTGGGGGTGGGAATACCTGATAAATATCGTAAGAGCGTATTTAAGCGATTTTTCAGGGTTCCGCATGGTAATGTTCATGACGTGAAAGGCTTTGGACTCGGACTGCATTTTGTTTACAGGGTTGTAAAAGCTCATCATTGGAAAGTTGATTTAAACAGCGAGTTAGGTCAGGGTACCATAATTAATATTTATTTTCGTTAATCATATTTCATGAAGAAGCCAAAGATTCTATATGCTGAAGATGACCCGACTTTGAGGTTTATAACTACGGAAAACCTGGAGCGTAATGGTTTCCAGGTGCTTGAATGCGAAAATGGTAGAGTTGGACTTGAGTGTTTCCAATCTAAGGAGCCGGATTTGTGTATTCTGGATGTAATGATGCCAGAGGTGGATGGATTTACTCTTGCCAGAAAAATAAGAGAAAGGGATCAGGATATCCCAATACTTTTCCTTACTGCAAAAACAATGAAGGAGGATCGGATTGAAGGACTGGTGTTGGGAGCTGATGATTATATTGTAAAACCATTTAGTATAGAGGAGCTTATCCTTAAGATTGAAGTGTTCTTGCGAAGATCAAAGCATAACGGGGATACCTTTGCAGGGAATTTTCTTTCAATAGGAAATTTCCAATTGGATTTAAGTAATTTAGTTCTGAAAAGTCCCACAGGAGATCAAGTTCTCACACAACGGGAAACTGACCTTTTGGGCTATTTTATTCGAAACAAGAATAAACTAGTCAGCCGGGAATCAATTTTGGAGTCTCTGTGGGGAGAAAATGATTACTTTCTAGGTAGAAGTCTTGATGTTTTTATCTCAAAACTTCGAAAATATCTGAAGTCGGATGGTAGTTTAAAAATTGAAAACCGACATGGGGTAGGGTTTATTTTAAAGGATTAATACAAAATCAAATAAAAATATGGCCAACAATGAAATTCTGTTAGAAACCAGAGAAATCCAAAATGTTAGAAAGGTATTCTTAAAAGATTATGGTCTGCTAATAATAACCCAGGGGGATCTGGAACAATTGGTAATAGAAGGACAAGATCACATTATTAGGCAAGTGAAATCTCAGCTGAGAAATGATGAATTGCATCTAAAACTGGAGGGAGGCTGGTTTGATAAAACCTGGAAGGCTATTACATCTGTAGTGGAAGGTAGATCACTTACTTATAAACTGACTGTCAAGAAGCTTGATGGAATTTTTGTATCCGGGGCGGTACGTGTTAAATGTAGCGATCTCAACTTCACTCATCTTAAATTGACTTTGAAAGGTGCCGGGGAGATTATTTTTAATAATATTCAGGGAGATCGTCTTGAAGTTGACTTGCCTGGAGCAGGTATAATTTCTCTAACAGGTAAGGTGGTGGAACAGGATGTACATCTGAGAGGAGCCGGAAGTTATGATGCCCCCAGGCTTGAAAGCCAAATAGGCCGTGTAGTATTAGATGGTGTAGGCAGAGCCACTCTTTGGACTACCCGGCAATTGGATGCAAAGGTTGATGGATTAGGAAGTATTGATTACTACGGAGATCCTGATATTAGAAAATCCATTTCAGGATTGGGCAAGATTGTCCAACGAAAACATTGAATCAATGTAAACTATTATGAGTAAAGTTCTGGATTTAAGCACTTCTCACCGATTTTCAAGCCGCTGGGGCTTATTGCTCAGTGCATTAGGTATTGCTGTTGGCACAGGGAATATTTGGCGTTTCCCACGGATTGTTGCTCAGGAAGGTGGAGAAAATGGTGCGGGAGCATTCATAATTGCCTGGATAGTATTCCTTTTTTTATGGAGTATCCCCTTGATTATCGCAGAATACACTTTGGGACGCAAGCACAGAATGGGCGTGGTTGGTGTGTTCGTAAAGTCACTGGGAAAAAAGTTCGCATGGATGGGGGCTTTCGTGGCTTTTGTTACAGCTGCAATCACGTTTTTCTATACTGTCGTTGTTGGGTGGTGCATTTTTTACTTTTTCAAAACCCTGACTGGTGATCTGCCCTTGACCACCCAGCAGGCTATGGATACATGGAATACTTATCAGTCTGGGAATTCCATATACATCTTTCATTTCCTCGCTATTGCTTTTGCAGCTTTTGCAATCTGGAAAGGTGTGAAGTCGATCGAAAAAGTGAATAAAATATTGATCCCGGCCTTACTTGTAATTGTTCTGCTTGCTGTGATTCGTTCAGTAACACTCCCGGGTGCAGGAGAGGGAATTGCATATTTGTTCAGGGTAGATTTTTCCCAGCTTTCCAATCCTAAACTTTGGCTCTCAGCCCTAACCCAAAATGCCTGGGATACCGGAGCAGGTTGGGGTTTGTTCCTTACCTATGCAGCCTATATGAAAAAGGAACACGGGGCTGTAAAGAATGCTTTCATTACCGGTATTGGAAATAACACAGTATCACTTCTTTCCGGGATCATGATATTTGGAGCTGTATTCGCTATTCTTGGAACAGAAATGAGTATGGCCCGCTCTGAAATCCTGGAAGTTGTGAGAACATCGGGGCCAGCCAGTACAGGCCTGACCTTTATATGGATGCCGCAACTTTTTGCCCGAATGGTAATGGGACATCCACTGGCAATCCTATTCTTCCTTGGACTGACCTTTGCCGGATTCTCTTCCCTTATCGCTCAGATTGAATTATGCACCAGAATCTTTGTTGATACCGGAATGAAAAGGAAAACGGCTATTATCATGGTGGTTGCTTTGATCTATGTGTTCGGGATTCCTGCAGCCCGCAATCTTAATTGGTTGAGCAACCAGGATCATGTCTGGGGAATTGGACTAATGATTTCCGGCGCTCTTATGGCTTTTGTTATAATTAAAACCGGTGCTAAAAAAATACGCGAGGAAATACGAGTGGACCCGCACGACTGGCAGTTACGGTCCTGGTGGTCTATCGTGATACAATTTTTTATCCCCTTCGCAGCAATAACCCTCCTTGTTTGGTGGTTCTATCTCGCTGCTACAGTTTTTGCTCCGGGCGATTGGCATAATCCATTCAATCCTTTCAGCATCATGACCTGCCTGGCACAATGGGGAATAATGCTGGGGATATTTGTGATATTCAATAAAAAGATTGCCGGTTCACTTGCAGTCTAACCCCTGAGGGCTTTAGGCGTAAGGCTTCTTTCTGAAACTTAGGTGGAACGCTGCCAGATCCCTGCTTCTGCAGGGATGACCCTTTCATCAAACATCATTGCCAATATTCGCTAAAGTGAGTGTCATTCCCGCGCGAAAGCGGGAATCGGATGGCAAACTTGAGGCCCAAGCATAGCCTAAGTGATTAGTAATAAGGCTATAAGGATTTTACTTGTCATCCTTAATTCTTACTTCTTAATTCTTATATCTTACTTCTGCCTTCTGCCCTCTGCCTTTTGCCTTTTGCCTTGTTTTATCAACAGGTAAAACAAAACCCCAATTACCACCATCATCCCCCCAATCAGAAACCTCGACAAAGACGACCACCTCAGATCTTTATTTAACAGTTTCGAATGTTCTTTGTCGGAATATGGAGTCATGTCGAGTATTTTGCCCATTTGTGCCGTCAGAACAACCGGGAGAGTGCCGTCAGGGATGTCCTGATGACAGGAAATACAAACACCAACACGTTCCATCTTATCCCTGGTTTCCTGAGGCAAAGGACCGGAAAGAGGCCAGTGATGACCTACAGTCTGAACCTGCTTGCCGTCCCTGGTAACTACCTGCGATAAATCAATATCTAATCCGTCAATGGTCGAAAACTGTAGTTTAGTATTGCCGGGAATCAACTCTCCTTTGCCATCTTTTAGATCTATATATGTGTCATTCTCCCCATCAGACATTAATTTCCCATCGGAAATACCATAACCCAGACTTTTAGGATTGGTGTGGCAGGAAACGCAAGGGCGGGCTTTAGCAGTGATGGTATGAGGTTGTACCGGTGTCATGTCTATCCCCCGCTGACCCTCAGGACCACTACCTTCCATATTACCCGGAGTCCTCCATATCTTATTATTTATCAATGGGGTTCCATCAGGTGAAATTACAGTAGTGATTTGCTGGCAACCAGGAATAATCGGACTCACACGACCTTCACCATTTATTCCTAATACAGGGTCTTCCCAGCGAATATATGATCTTCCCTGGGTAATTTTTCCATCGAGCATCCCTGGTTCCGGATCGATCTTGGATTCCATTGTGGCTCCGTTATTATAAGGCACTCCCGATTTTACCCAATCAACAGACCTGCTGTTATTGGAAAAGTCGACTTTCACATGACAGCCATAGCACTGAGGAGCCCAGCCGGCATGACAAGTGTAACATTCAAGCGATTCCATGTGCTGACTAACCTGCTTCATGGCAGTTAGGGCAGGGGATCCTTTTTCCCATTCTCCTGCTTCGGAAAGGTTTTTCGTTAATGGAACCCATAAATCAACTCCCCCGCAAGTATGAATAAGCACTTTATTATCCATACGTACCGCATTTCCAAGCGGATTGCCTCTGGCACTTAATAAATACCCATCTTCCAGCGGGTAAGTGGTGCCGAATTTCTCTTGCCATTCAAGAAGTTCATCAGTGGTCCCCCTGGCATCCTTGGCTAAGTCATCCTGGTACTCTTCCATAAATCCTAATGGTAATTCCCAGGGATATTTTTCAGGTGTACCATGACAATCAGCGCATTCAATCTCAACTTCTCCTAATGTGGCTCCACCAATATTTCCATTTCCATGCATTGATAAAGTGGTATGGCAATCCTGACAGGTCATTGCCCCATCCGGATTTTCAGGTCGGGTTTCAGGACTGTGGTGATGATCTTCACCAATGTAAGCATAACGCTTGCCGTGAAGCTTCGACTGTGAATCACCCTGATCATCCCATGGAGTATCATATGGGGATTCAACCATTCCAAGGTAGGAAACTCCAATCCTTTTGCCTCTATTATGACAACTGGTGCAGGTTTCTGCCGGGATGCCGGAATAGGTTTTATCGTTTACCGTAACTTTAGCTTTTCTCGAGGATTGAATAGAATGAACCAGGAGATGTCCGGCTTCATCTTTTGGAATTGATGGATCTTTTCCTTCATAAAGTCCTTCAGCACTAAACGGAATATGGCAGGCTGCGCATCCCATCCCACGATAATCTCCACGCCTCTGAGCTCCACGTACTCCGACATGACATCGCAAACAATCATTCCTGATGTAAGTAAAAACAGCCTCATCAGGATGCTCTTCCAACCTGCTAAGATCAGTTTCCGGTACCTCCCTAAGCTCGCTTGGAAATACATCAGGATTTTCTGTCATCACCGATCGCATATATTTCTTGTATTTTTCACTTCCCTGATTGGGAACAGGGCCATCAGTATCAACAACATCATAATTACCATATTTTCTTTCATACCCGGTCATGGCTCCCCATCCCCACAAAACCCCCTGAATTTTACCGGCCTCCGTTTGCATTAGATTTCTTTCCAGATTATAATCATAGTCCTCATGACATATCCCACAAGTTTTATCATAAGCAAGTAATGATCCGGAGAATTTTATCATATCCTGATGTGCAATATTTTTGTTTTTTGTTTCATCGGGATTACCGGCATGACAAACAACACAACCATTAGGATCCCCCTCCAAAACTCCCATTTCATAAATCTGTTTGGCCATTTTGCTATTATGCTCACGGATGGCATCAATGCCTGTATGACAAGTCAGACAGAACTGCTTTGGTGTGGGATACTCAGTATCTGTATCCGAATTAGCTTTTAAATTTGATTTTGAACTGGTAAATGACGTGAACAGAACTAATAAGAGTATTACAGGAATGCTAATTCTGAGCAAGATATGACTTTGGGATCTGTTTTCTGCCATCAGGATACAGCTTTGGTCTCCCTAAATATAAGCCAAAATGATCGAACTCCTAAAAATCACCCCTTACCCGTCACCCTTTTTGTAACCTTTCGTTACTTTTTCGTAACCCTGCTTAACCTTTCTATTGTATTTTGTTCCTTGCTTCTTTAACATTACTTTTAACGTAGGAGAAACAGAGCGTTAAACCCTGCCAAAAACCTATGAATGCCAAGAAGAAAATGAATTTTCCTTTACGATTGATGACAATGGAGCAGTTTGAGGATCATTATAATCTGAAGGAGGCGGACAACTCTTCAGAATAGAACCAAACGAAAGAACCAAGAAATCACTAAAAGAAAATATTGAAAAAAGCCGAAGGATTTCCCCAAAAATGAACAAATTAGATCTAATAGCCAAAATAAACGACCTTGAATGGGAAGACTTTGAGGTAAAGGAAGCCAAAGCCAATGTACCTAAGAACTCATGGGAAACAGTGAGTTCCTTTTCAAACACTTCAGGTGGTTGGTTGGTGTTTGGCGTAAAGCAAATTGGCAAAAGGTTCGACATACAAGGGCTTACGAACCCT
>JAUVKA010000103.1 GCA_030592205.1 Bacteroidota bacterium
GAGTATTGATAACAGATCATAATGTTCATGAAACACTCAGTATTACCGACCGGGCCTATCTATTGTTTGAAGGAAGTATCCTGAAGATTGGAACATCCGAAGAATTATCTGAAGATGAACAAGTAAGACGTTTATATTTAGGACAAAACTTCTCTCTTAAAAGATAGGAATAGATAAACATTAAGCCCTTCATTTAACTAAATTAATTGTACCTTTGCGAAAAATTTTTGCGGATGTGTCGTAATTGGTAGCCGAGCTAGATTTAGGATCTAGTGCCGAGAGGCGTGGGGGTTCGAGTCCCCCCATCCGCACAAAAGAATTAAGAACTGCCTTAGCCGATGGAGAGCCATATACAGGGCGGTTCCTTTTTCATCTGTAAGCATTTTAAGTATAATAATAATGAATATTAGTAAAGAAAATCTGGACGAACTGAATTCTATTATTAAAATTCAAATCGAACCTGAAGATTACCACAATAAAGTTGAGGATGTGCTTAAGGATTATCGGAAAAAAGCAAAATTCGACGGATTTCGCCCAGGGAAAGTCCCATATGGAATGGTTAAAAAAATGTACGGAACTTCCGCCCTGCTCGATCAAGTTAATCAACTGCTAAGCGAAAACCTGACTAAATACCTGTCTGACAACGAACTTCGCATCCTGGGAGAGCCTTTGCCAAACGAAAACAGTCCAACTATCGACTGGGAAAATCAAACAAGTTTTGAATTTGATTTTGATATTGCAATGGCCCCGGAAATAATGCTAAACCTTAGCAAGAAGGATAAAGTAAAAAAGTATATCATCGAAGCTGATGATAAAATTATTGATGAACAAATAGAAAATTTTTGTCAGCGTTTTGGATCCTATGAGCCCAGTGAAAAAGCCCGGGAAAATGATCTTATAAAAGGTGATTTCATTCAATTGGATGAAAAAGGAGAACCATTAGCCGAAGGCCTCAGGGCTGAAGATGCCCTGGTATCCATTAGCACCATTGTCGATGAAGAGATAAAAAAACAATTCATCGGAGTTAAGATTAATGAAGATCTTGTTTTCGATCCCAGCCTGGCCTTTCCCAATATGGCCGATAGAGCGGCTATGCTAAAAATCAACAAAGATAAGCTTGCTGATATCACCGGTCAGTTCAAATATTCCATAAGCGAGGTTAGCCAGTTTAAGCCTGCAGCCATTGATCAGGATCTTTTCGATAAAACATTTGGAGAAGGAGCAATCGCTTCATTGGATGAGTTTCGGGAAAGAATCAAAACAGATATCGAAGTGCAATTCAGCCAGGAAGGATTTTATAAATTACATATGGATCTGCGCGACAAATTGCTTGAAAAAGCAGATTTTGAACTTCCGGATGACTTCCTGAAGAGATGGATGCTGGCCACCACCAAGGATGAGACTCTAACAATGGAAAAAATTGAAGAGGAATATCCCGCATTTAAAAAAGACTTACGTTGGCAATTGATCAAAGAGAAATTTATTGAGGAACAATCGATAAAGGCAGAACCAGATGAAATCAAAGCCAATGCTGTTCTGGATGCTCGAAATCGCTTCCAGCAATATGGCATGTATGACGTGCCGGAGGATCAGTTGGTAGGTTTAGCAGAATCACTTTTATCCAATAAGGATGAAGAAAGAAAGATCATAGAGCATATTCAGGAAAATAAAGTGATTACCTTTGTAAAAGAGTTAGTTAAGCTTGACGACAATAAAGTTAGCCTTGAAGAGTTTAAAAAACTTTTTAATTAGACTATAAGTATATTTAGATATGAATACAAAAAATGAATTTCTAAAATACGCCAGAGGTCATCTGGGTATTAGTAGCCTGAATCTGGAAAGATATCAAAGCACCTACGATAGTTATATCTCCCCAACCATTATTGAAGAACGGCAACTTAATGTTGCCAGCATGGATGTTTTTTCCAGATTGATGATGGATCGGATCATCTTTCTTGGTACTCCGATTGATGATCATGTTGCCAATATCATTCAGGGACAGCTACTTTTTCTGGAATCTTCCGACCCAACCAAGGATATCATCATATATTTCAATACTCCTGGTGGTTCTGTACATGCCGGACTTGGTATCTATGACACTATGCAATACATAAATCCCAAAATCGCCACTATTTGCACCGGGATGGCTGCTTCCATGGGAGCAATTCTCCTGGCCGGCGGGACCAAGGGAAAGCGAATGGCATTAAAACACTCGCGAATCATGATCCACCAACCCATGGGAGGAGCCCAGGGACAGGCAATAGATATGGAGATCCAGGTTAAAGAGATACAGAAACTTAAACATGAATTATACCAAATACTGGCTCAGCACACTGGTAATTCTTTTAAAAAAATCGAAAAAGATTCAGATCGTAACTATTGGATGACTTCTGAAGAAGCCAAAAATTATGGCATGATTGATGAAATCCTTGTGAGGAATAACGAAAAACCATCTAAAAAATAAAATTATGGCCGGCATGGACAAATGCTCATTCTGCGGTCGTCCTAAAGACGAAGTGAATCTGCTGATTGCAGGGATCTCAGGTCATATCTGTGATTTTTGTATTGATCAGGCCCATAATATCATTAAGGAAGAGCTGAAGCCAGAAAAAGATTTTGATCTTAATGATGTCAAGCTGAAAAAACCAGTGGAAATCAAAGCCTTTCTGGATCAATATGTGATTGGCCAGGAAATAGCGAAAAAGGTATTGTCGGTTGCCGTTTACAATCACTATAAAAGATTGGGCCAGGAAGACTCCTCAGACGAGGTGGAAATTGAAAAATCCAATATTATCCTTGTCGGAGAAACAGGAACAGGAAAAACTCTGCTGGCCAAAACCATAGCCAAAATGCTTCATGTTCCATTTACAATTGTAGATGCTACGGTCCTCACAGAAGCCGGTTATGTTGGAGAAGATATTGAGAGCTTACTTACCAGATTGCTTCAGGCAGCTGATTATGACATACCATCCGCTGAAAAGGGCATCGTTTTCATTGATGAAATTGACAAAATTGCCCGAAAAGGAGATAATCCCTCCATCACCAGGGATGTTTCTGGTGAAGGTGTTCAACAGGGCCTGCTGAAACTCCTTGAAGGTTCGATTGTAAATGTGCCGCCTCAGGGGGGAAGAAAGCACCCGGAGCAAAAAATGATCCCTTTAAACACAAAGAATATATTATTCATGTGCGGGGGAGCTTTCGATGGGATAGACAAAAAAATTGCTCAACGCCTTAACACATCTGTAATGGGTTATGGTGCCCAGAAAGCAGTTGACAATGTCGACCGAGATAATATCCTGCAATATATTGCCCCTCAAGACCTTAAAGCTTTTGGCCTGATTCCGGAAATAATAGGAAGACTTCCAATTCTCAGCCATCTTGATCCCCTCGACAGGGAAACACTCAGGCAAATTCTGACTGAACCAAAAAATGCCATCATCAAACAATATATTAAGCTTTTTGAGATAGATAATATTGAATTGAGCTTCGACCTTGGAGTATTGGACTTTATTGTTGACAAGGCTGTTGAATTCAAGCTGGGAGCACGAGGCCTGAGATCAATCTGCGAAGCTATTATGGTGGATGTGATGTTTGAAACTCCGTCTCAGGATAAAACAAGCATTGAGATCACGAAAAAGTTTGCTGAAACCCAACTGGACAAGATATCCGGAAAACGTTTAAAAGCCAGCTAGCCTGTTGATCTATTTGTGCGGGTGATTTTTCTTTCTTTCATAAATAAAAAAGCTGAAACCCAGCTTTTCAGGTTCCTTTTCCGGATGTTCCTCGTGGTATACCTCCTTCCATTCATCAATATCAAATTCGGGGAAAAAAATATCTGCATCAAAATCACGGTGAACACGGGTAAGGTAAAATTTATGGGCTAATGGTAAAAACTGGCCGTAAATTGATCCTCCTCCAATGATAAAATTCTCCTGATCCTCACTCATCCGGTCAATGGCTTCCTCAATGGAATTAACCATTTGACAACCTTCAAATTTATCTACCGGATTATCACTAATAACTATATTAGTCCTGCCGGGCAGGGGTCGGATGGGTAAAGATTCCCATGTTTTTTTTCCCATGACAACAGAGTGCCCCCTGGTATGCTTTTTGAACCACTTGAAATCATCCGGGATGTGCCAGAGCAAGTCATTGTTCTTACCTATTGCTCCATTACGGGCTACGGCTACAATTATTGAAATGTTCTTCATGGCCTGCTATGCTTTGTTGTTAGATAAATTTATAAACGTCAGCGATAATTTTCAATAAGCCTGATCTCTGATTAAGTAGAATTCTTTCACTCATAATAAATGAATTATACCGATATCACTCCCCGGATATGGGGATGGGATTCATATCCCTCCAAACGGAAATCTTCATACTCAAAATCCAGTACTGCTTTCTTTTCAGGATTTAGAATCATTCGTGGTAAAGGGAAGGGCTTTCGACTGATCTGTAAGCTGGCCTGATCCATGTGGTTCAGATAGAGATGGGCATCGCCTATTGTATGGATGAACTCGTGGGGGACTAATCCTGTTTCCCGGGCTACCATCATCAACAATAAAGAGTAGCTGGCTATATTAAAAGGTACACCCAAAAACACATCGGCACTCCGCTGATAAAGCTGGCAGGAAAGACGATTACCATCAACATAAAACTGGAAAAGAATATGGCATGGAGGGAGATTCATGTTGGGTAGGTCGGCTACATTCCAGGCACTGACTATGTGCCTTCTTGAATTTGGATTCCTCTTGATATTTCTGATCAACTCACTAATCTGATCGGTCTTTTTTCCTTCCTGTCCCGGCCAGGATCTCCATTGATATCCATAAATATGGCCTAACTCACCCTTTTCATCAGCCCACTCGTCCCAAATCCTTACCTTATTCTCATGCAGATATTTCACATTGGTATCACCTCTGAGGAACCAAAGAAGTTCAAAAATAATCGACCTGAGATGAAGTTTTTTTGTAGTCACCAAAGGAAATCCATCACTAAGATTGAATCGCATTTGATGGCCAAACATGCTAAGGGTTCCGGTTCCGGTTCTGTCTTCCTTCCGGCTTCCTTTTTTTAAAATATCTTCTAGCAGATCCTGGTATTGTTTCATAAAAAATAATTTTTCTATCCAAGTATCATTCCAACGATAGTGGCAGAAAGCATTGATGCCAATGTCCCTCCCAAAAGAGCCTTCATCCCAAATTCCGAAAGCCATTTCCTACGCCCGGGGGCTAAGCCGCCAATCCCATGAACCTGTATACCTACAGAAGCAAAGTTGGCAAACCCGCATAGCATATAGGTAGCCATAATGATTGATTTATCCTGGAGAAAAATTCCGGCATCCTTCATGTTAGCAAGACTGGAATATGCCACAAACTCACTGGCAATAAGCTTCTCACCGGCAAGTTGGCCTACTAGAGCCATATCCTGGGGGCATACACCCATCACCCACATAAGAGGAGAAAACATATATCCTAGAATAAACTCCAAACTAAGGGCCTGGTAACGTCCATGAGTAAATCCTGTAATCCAGTCGTTCAAATTAACCCAGCTCCCAATTTTGATGAAAAGAAAATTTATCATCGCAATAAAGGCAAAGAAAACCAGAAGAATTGCTCCCACATTCACTGCAAGTTTAACCCCCTCATATGTACCTTTACCAATGGCATCCAGCAGGTTATCTCCAATCTTTGCTTGTTCAACGCTTACTTTCCCGGTAACATCTTCATCCTGGGGGTACAGTATCTTTGCAACTACAATTGCTCCGGGTGCAGCCATCACAGAGGCGGAAAGCAGATGCTTGGCAAAAAGCAGCCTTTGGGCTGGATCATCTCCACCCAGAAAGCCAATATAGGCAGCCATCACTCCTCCTGCTACCGTAGCCATACCTCCAATCATAACCAGCAGAATCTCAGAACGATTCATTTTCTCGAGGAAGGCCTTGATCATCAGAGGTGATTCAGTTTGCCCGAGAAAAATATTTCCTGCAACAGATAAACTTTCTGCACCACTCAAACGAAACGCTTTGGCCATCAGCCAGGCCAATCCCCAAACTATTTTCTGAATAATCCCCAGATAAAAAAGAACTGAGGTAAGAGCTGAAAAGAAAACAATTGTAGGCAGAATCTGGAAGGCGAAAATTGCTCCGGAACTATTGGCCTCCACTAATGCACCAAAAAGAAAAGACGAACCAACTT
Organism: Bacteroidota bacterium; assembly: GCA_030592205.1. Taxonomy (GTDB): domain Bacteria; phylum Bacteroidota; class Bacteroidia; order Bacteroidales; family UBA12481; genus JAUVKA01. The sequence continues at coordinate 6,198 of JAUVKA010000103.1, forward strand.
TCGTGAAATCAAGTATAAGGACAAATATTTTCCCGGCGAATTCAAAGGTCTTATAAACAGGAGCAACCATCAGAACCCCCAGGGCCAAAACTATCTGAGCTAATAGTCCTGTGATAACCAGCTTCCAGGATATTATTTTTCGATTTGCCGAAAAGAGCCAGGCGATACCTATCAGAACTAATAATCCTATAATCCCCCGGATAACATTGATCGGCTTAATAGAGGAAACATCCTTGATTTCCCGTTTCACCAGATCCTTTGTTCCCTGGGCCGACCCAGTGACTGTATCTATGGTGGCCTCCTGGCTGACAACTTGAATAGTTGTGTCCTGCATGTCACTCCTATTCTGGGCTTTTGAAATAAATGCCCCGGCAAAAATAACAAGGGTAAAACTCACCAATAAAACAACTATCTTTTTCATCTGCTTGAATTTTGACTTAGAGTATGGAAATTAGAGACAGATCAACGTTCCAATCCCCTGCGTTTAATTTCATCTCTGATTTGTGAGGCCTTCTCATAATCTTCTGATTCTATAGCTTCGCTAAGCATCACCTGTAAATCTTTATCCTTTTTATCTGAAAGCTCTCCAATATTACTTAAAGATTCTTCCGGCAAGTCAACAATGTCCTTGGATTTTTCTTCCATAATAATCCCCGCCTTGTCAAGTATTTCCGGAGATGTATAAATAGGACATTTGAACCTTAAAGCCAGGGCTACGGCATCTGATGTACGTGAATCGATGGTCACTATATCCTCTCCATTAAAAAAAATCAGCTCTGAAAAAAAAATCCCCTCTTCCAACTTGTTAATAAAAACCTCCTTAAGCTCAATAGAATAAGACTTGGCAAAACTTCTGAACAAGTCATGGGTTAGAGGACGAGGAGGATGCAACTCTTCCAAATGAAGCGCAATGGCCTGAGCTTCAAAAGCCCCAATCATAATAGGGATGCGGCGCTCTCCAGTTTCTTCGGCAAGAACCAAGGCATAACTGCCAGTTTGTGCCTGACTGTAAGTTAATCCCAGTATTCTCAGCCTCACTTTACCTTCCATTGACCCGGTTTTTTGGTAAAAATATCAAAAAAATAATGCCTTGTTGCCTCAAAAAACAAAGATTTCCTAACAACTTCATTCAAAATAAACGCCTCAAGCTTTTGTTTTATAGGCAAATGTTTTCTAATTTTGCAGACCCAAAAGATAATATTGATCAATAGATTATTATGTACGCAATCGTTGAAATAGCTGGTCAACAGTTCAAGGTAGAAAAAGACCAGAAGATTTTTGTCCATCGCCTCGAGCAAACCGAAGGAGATTTAATCGATATTGGAAAAGTTTTACTTGTTGATAACGAAGGTAAGGTTAAAGTCGGGAAACCGCATGTAAGAGGAGCCAAAGTATCAGCCAAGATACTCGAACATATGCGAGGAGATAAAGTAAAGGTCTTCAAGAAAAAAAGAAGAAAAGGATACAGGGTTCTCAACGGACACCGTCAGGATATGACCCAAATCCAGATTGAAGAAATCGTTGGTTAATAAATGTACGGTATAAAAATTTAAGATTATGGCACATAAAAAAGGAGCTGGTAGTTCACGTAACGGTCGGGAATCCGAAAGTAAAAGACTTGGTGTTAAAATATACGGTGGTCAGATAGTTAAGGCTGGAAACATTATAGTTCGCCAAAGGGGAACCGTACATAATCCATATAAGAATGTTGGTATGGGTAAAGATCATACACTATTCGCCCTGATTGACGGTACTGTTGTCTTTAAAAAGAAGAAAGATAACAGGTCATACGTATCAATAGAACCTATCGTTACTGAATAAGACTATATAAAACTGCATTTCATCTCCTGTTTTATCCTGAATGTCAGGCTTAATGCAGGAGATTTTTTATTTTTACACTTCCCATTAAATACAACTTATGCTTACGGTTAAAAATATTCAGGAAAACAGGGACAAATTCATCGAATTGCTGGCCATCAAAAACTTCAATGCCACAGACTTAATAGACCAGGTATTAAGCACAGATCAACTTCGCCGTGATCTCCAGAAACAGCTGGAAAATGATTTGGCCGAATTAAATGGATTATCAAAACTAATTGGTCAGCTATATCGTGAAGGAAAAACAACAGAGGCCAACGAAGCAAAAACCCGTACCGGTCAGCTCAAAGACTCCAGTAAAGAGCTGAAGGAAAAGCATAGAAAGTGTGAGCTGGAACTTAAGGAACTGATAATTCAAATTCCTAATATCCCACATAGCACCGTACCAACCGGTAAGGGAGAAGAAGATAATCTTGAGATCCGAAAGGGAGGCATATTCCCTGATCCGGAATTAACAAAAAAACCACACTGGGAATTGGCTTCAGATTACAAGCTGATCGATTTTGAATTGGGTGTTAAACTTACCGGAGCGGGCTTCCCTGTGTATATTAATCAGGGGGCTAAATTACAACGTGCGCTGATTAACTTCTTCCTTGATGAAGGGAATAATGCCGGTTATACAGAAATTCTTCCACCGATTGTAGTGAACGAAGACTCTGGTTTTGGAACAGGGCAACTGCCGGATAAGGAGGGACAGATGTACCATATTCAGGATGACAATCTCTACCTCATCCCAACCGCTGAGGTTCCTGTAACCAATATCTACAGGGATGTTATTCTGCAGGAAGATCAATTCCCTATTAAAAACATAGCCTACACACCTTGCTTTAGAAGAGAAGCTGGATCATGGGGCAGTCACGTAAGGGGTTTAAACCGTTTACATCAGTTCGATAAAGTAGAGATTGTACAAATTCGTCGACCGGAGGAATCATATAAGGCCCTGGAAGAGATGGTTGCTTATGTTGAATCCCTGATACAAAAACTTGAACTACCCTACCGGGTTTTACGGCTTTGTGGTGGCGACCTGAGTTTTACTTCAGCTCTCACTTTTGATTTTGAAGTCTGGTCAGCAGCACAGAAAAGATGGCTGGAAGTGAGCTCTGTATCAAACTTTGAAAGCTTCCAGGCTAATCGTTTGAAATTACGATATAAAGAAAAAGGCGACAAACAGTCCCATCTCGCTCACACATTGAATGGGAGTGCACTTGCTCTTCCAAGGATTGTTGCAGCCCTTTTGGAAAATAATCAAACTGAAAACGGGATTCTTATCCCGAAAATACTACAAGCTTATACAGGATTTGAGAAGATCAGTAATCAATAGAATCTTTCTTGTGGCTGTTCTCCTGATCAGCCTTGACACGGTAGTGGCTTACGGGCAGAAACAAACTACTTCAAGTTTGGCTTATGCCTTTTATAACGATCAGGAATGGGCCAAAGCTGCTCCTCTTTTTCTGAAAATGTATGAAGAAAAAGGGATAGTGTCCTACTTGCGCACCTACATCCGCTGCCTGATCCAATTAGAGGATTATAATACTGCCGAAAAAACCTTAAACAGAAAAATCAGAAAAACCGGCGACCAATCACTATATATCGACCTAGCCTATCTAAGTGATATTCAAGGAGATATTAAAGTTGCTGAGAATTATTACCTGAAGCCTTTCAAACAATTTCCCCAATCTGTTTCAGCTATGAAAACGCTTGGTAATAATTACCGTTATTACCTCAAATACGAATATGCCCAGCAGGTATATGAGATTGGCAGACAGTTGTTAAATAATCCTGATGAATTTCATCTTGAAATGGCCGGCATTTTCTTAATGCTTAGGAATTTCCCCGCCATGTTGGATGAATATTTCAACTTGCTGGTTTCCCAACCCAGATACCTGCGTACAGTTCAAAGCCAAATTCGGTATACTCTAACAAGCGACGTAGACAAAACTCTTCTGTCAACGGCTAAAATAAAAACACTTGGATTCATTCAGCGTTTTCCGGGACTGGATGTTTTTAGTGAGTTATTGATCTGGATATATCTTCAGGAGGAGAATTTTGACCGCGCAATCGACCTGGCTGCAGCATTGGACCGCCGAAACAAAGAAAACGGGCAAAGGTTGCTGGATATAGCCCGAACAGCAGATAATGCCAACGCTTACACATCAGCCATTAAAGGCTATGAACGATTAATTGAGAA
>JAUVKA010000373.1 GCA_030592205.1 Bacteroidota bacterium
AACGATAGTCATTACATTACCGCCTTTCCTTTCAATACTTCCATCGGGATTCCCCTGAACCAATTCAGCCTCTCCAACAGCTGTCCATTCTGGTCCCTGACTATTGAACCTTTCGGTCCATGATGCTTCATCGTCAGTTCCATTTGATCCCTTCTCAATATCGATTGGAACTCCCATGTGATATATCTTACTTACCCTGGCTGTATAGTATCCGTTCTCTTTGAATAGTTGCGGTAAGGATTTTCTATCAGGACCCACCTCTTTGCGACCGCTGACGTATCCAAAAGTTTTAGTTGCATGAGGATAATATCCAAACATCATTGAAGCCCGGGAAGGACCACAAACCGGATATTGACAGTAGGTCTGAGTAAAACGAACGCCCTCTTCGGCCAATCGGTCAATATTTGGAGTTTTACATACTTTATTCTCATACGACGAAACAGCAGTGGCTGTCAGGTCATCAGAAATAATAAATAATACATTGGGGGTTTTCAGTTCCTTCGAGCAAGAGGTGATGAAAAGAAATGAAATGAGTAAGGCCGCTAGATACTTCATAGGTATGGTAATATTTAAAGGTTTTGTGATTCTTCCAGGATATAGCCAACTGTGGGGATTGTTTTTATACAAAGATTGGGATCTGATTTTAAGTAACTGCGAAGTTTTGAAATAAAGACATCTAAACTGCGGCCGGTGAAATAGTCTGATTCACCCCAGACTTCGATCATTATCTCTTCTCGCTTAAGCAGATTATTTTTACTTTGAGCAAGTAGTTTCAGGATTTTGCTTTCCTTATAGGTGAGTCTTTGTGTGGTATTGCCCAGTACTAACTCCTGCTTTAAGGCATTAAATTCGTAAGCTCCTAATGTTTTTTGATCGACAGAAGTTTTATCAGCAATAGATGATTGAGGACTTCTTCGATTCAGAACGGCTTTAACCCTGCAAAGCAGCTCCTCTTCATCAAAGGGCTTGGAGATATAGTCATCGACTCCAAATCCGAAGCCTTTGATTTTATCTTCCTTCATTGATCTTGCAGATAGAATGATAATGGGTATTTCCGAGTCGAGAACCTTCATTTCTTTGACCAGCGAGAATCCATCAAGTTTTGGGAGCATAATATCTACGATACAGATATCAAAACTACTTTGCTGAAAACCTTTCAGCCCTGCCTGCCCATCTATGTACAATTTGACATCAAAACCATTGCTTTCGAAATATTCTACGAGGAGGAATCCGAGGTTAACATCATCCTCAACTAATAATATTTTTTGCTTATCAACTATATTGTTCATTTTCCAGGCTCCCTGGGCCATTCCACAACAAAACGACTCCCCTTATTTGGACTGCTAAAAACCTTTACACTTCCTTCAAGCTGATCGGCAATCTGTTTTACATGAAAAAGTCCGATACCAAATCCCTTTGCTGAGTATATATCCCCTTTTGGAACGCGATAATACTGCTCAAAAATTCTAGACTGATGTTCCTTTGGAATCCCAAGGCCTTTATCTGCAACTTCTAAAGAGAAGGTCCGCTCTGTGGCTTGAATGGTGATAGTTATTTGTGGCTGATCACCCGAATATTTAATTGCATTGTCAATGAGATTGCTCAGGATAATCTGTATTGAATCTTCATCACAAAAACATTCAAAATCCTGCCCACTAATTACAAAATCCAGCTGTCCTCTTTTCTCCTTTACCTGCTCCTCATAAATCGCAATTACAGCATCTGCAATAGTTTTCAGGTTAACCGAATCCAAATCCTTAGAATCAGTCCTTGTTCTGTCAAAAGAGCTTAGAACTTTTTCAAGTCGCTCATGCAGTTTTGATTGCTCCGTTTTGATAATTTGAGTTAATGAGCTTAGCTTTTCGTCAGCTTTTACTTTTTCATTTTTAGCCACCATATTTGTGGCAAAAGAAATATTTGTGAGAGGAGTTTTGAACTCATGAGCCATGTTATTGACAAAATCCTTAATCTGTCTTGTGAATTCTCTCTCTCTGTGGTAGAACCTGAATATCAGCAGGAAAGAAACCATCAGCAAGATAATTAATATGATTGAACTGATAAAAGTATTTCCCATCTGGGCCTGAATAAAATCGCGTTTTTTGGGGAAATTAATCAACAGTTCATATCCGGATTCCTTCAAACTTTTACCCAGATTTGCAGATACCGTTTTCCCTCTTTTTACCCCTCGATAATTATCCAGGTTGACATTAACAATACCATATTCATAATCCAGGTCTATGCCATGACTGGATAGGTCGTTTTTAATTAATGAATCCAGGTTAAAAGCATCATTGATTGATCTTAGCAACAATGAACATGAGCCAGAAGTTTTATTGCTTAATGGGCAATCCTTAATTGTTTGCGTGTTTTTCTCAATACTTTTCAGTGCTTGTTTTACATTTTTATCAAATTCTTCCTTCTGGTGCCGGGCTTCACTCAAAACCCAGTTCATCTGGATACCAGTCAAGGCAACTAAACTGACTAGCGCTAACAAAAGCAAGGTCAACTGGATACGTGAGCTTTTCATGCAAGCAAAAGTACAAAGCTTTCATTTAGTAATAACGATCTTAACATCTCTATAACATCATATAACTTCGCTATAACCTGTATTAACCCCTTTTTAACATAAAAGACAGAAAATCAGCTATATGTTTGCATCGTCATTAATTTAAAATAATCAGTCATGAAAAAAAGAATTCTTTCATTATTCAGTATCACCCTTCTGTCTTTCTTTATGGTAATTAGTGTTGCTGCACAGGAAAAAACTCAGGATGTCAAGAAAAATGCCAAAGCCAAAACAGAAATGGTTAAAAAAGACATTTCCAAGAAGTGTCAGGCTTGTCCATCTTTAAGCAAATGCAATAGTGAAGCTGCTGTTAAAGCCAAGAAAGAAAACGAAAAAGCCATCGAAGGAAAAGAGGAAAAACCCTTGACCGCTAACGAGAAAAAGAGGGCCAAAAAAGTAAGAAAGAAATAATTTGATTTCACTCTCATTCTAAAAACGAAGATCCCCGGCACCAGCGCGGGGATTTTGGTTTATACTCAATATCCGGATGAAAAAAATTAAGACAAATCCATATCGCTTAATTACCCAAATAGTCGTCATTGGTTTATTGGTATTTACGGGAATCAGAATGCTAATTAGCCCACAATATGTCGCTGATTTTGAGGCCTATTGCCCATTTGGAGGTATTCAAGCCTATTCCAGTTTTCTGTTTAACAATTCTCTGGCCTGCAATATGACCAACGTTCAAATCAGTATGGGACTTATTCTGGTTATCGCAGTTGTTGTTTTCAGTAAACTGTTCTGCTCAGTCATTTGTCCTGTTGGATTCATTTCAGAATGGCTGGGAAAGCTTGGTGATAAATGGAAGCTTAGAAGGACAATTTCCGGATTGAGTGATAAAATTCTTCGATCTCTTAAGTATATACTACTATTTATTACTTTTTATATTTCTGTCACTACCAGTGAGCTGTTTTGCAAATGGTTTTGTCCGTATTTCTCGATCACTTCAGGTTTCCATCCTGATATTGATATCATTATGGCCACAATTGCTCTGGTGATTGTAATTTTAGGATCCATTTTCTTTCGACTGTTCTGGTGTAAATACCTATGTCCAATAAATGCGATTTCGAATATTTTCCGTTTCTTCTATCTTTTTGTTGGAATTACAGGAGCTTATTTTCTCATTCGCTTTCTCGGTTTAGAGCTTAGTTTTATTTGGCCCTTAGCAATTCTATGTGTGTTGGCATACATCTTTGAACTTCGCAGTTTACAAAACAAGACTTTCCCCTTATTCAAAATTACTCGTAATGAATCATCATGTACAAGCTGCCAGCTCTGTACTATATCATGTCCTCAGGCAATTCCGGTGGCTTCATTGGATGTTGTAAGAGATGCTGATTGTCATTTATGTGGCGACTGCCTACAGGTTTGTCCTGAAAAAGGTGCTTTATCCATTAACCGGAGGGGGGAAAAGTGGCTTCCGGTACTTGCTGTTATTGTTCTGATTATTGCCGGGCTATTGTTTAGTCGATCCTTTGAGTTACCCACAATTTATGAGCAATGGGCCTCTAAGGAAGATATGCAAGAGATGGACGAATATACCATAAAAGGTTTGAAAACAATAACTTGCTATGGGAGTTCTATTGTATTTGCCACTCATATGTATGATATGGATGGCA
>JAUVKA010000380.1 GCA_030592205.1 Bacteroidota bacterium
CCCTTTTCAATTTTAAGCGACAATCCATTTACTGCATGAATCGGACCAAAAGATTTGTCTAAATGATTAATTTCCAGAATAGTCAAAACAATGATTGTTTGATTAATGACATCGCAAAATAATACAATTTCCCGGAAATTTTTCTTTGGAAGGACAAAATAGTAAATCGTATTTTTTTGGGGGTCAGTTTCCCATCTCGGAAATAAATTTCAGACGAATAAGCCGAATTTCTTCCTCTGAATACTCATCTTCTCCAAGCTCGTCTATGGCATCCTCAAGTGATTCAGTTTCTGCATCCTCTTTGAAATACAAATAAATATCTTCCTGATGATCCTCATCAACCACTTGATTAATATAATAATCAATATTGATCTTGGTCCCACTGTTGACAATGGCTTCAATCTCCTTGAGAAGTTCATTCATTTTCAGCCCTTTCGATTGTGCAATACTATCCAAAGGAACTTGCCGGTCGATGCTCAGGATGATAGATACCTTTAAACCTGACTTGTTAACAATGGATTTAACTACCATGTCCTGAGGACGATCGATCTCTTTCTCCTCTACATATTTACCAATCAGAGCCGCAAATTCCTTTCCATATCGCTTAGCTTTGCCCATTCCTACGCCAGACATATTTGCCAATTCCTCAATGCTTATCGGGTAATGGATGGCCATATCCTCCAGTGAGGGATCCTGGAAGATTACAAATGGAGGTAAATTATTCTTTTTGGCAATCTGCTTTCTTATATCCTTTAATATGCTAAATAATTCAGGATCTACAGCTCCCGTACCTCCACTCCGGGCAATATTAATATCTTGCAAACTGCCATAATCGTGATCTTTAGTCAACATAAATGAATATGGCTTTTCGATGAAACTCTTGCCAAGGTCAGTCACTACTAATAAGCCATAATTTTCAATTTCCTTGTAAATAAAGTGGTTAATCAGGCACTGCCGAATTACGGCCATCCAAAACTTATCATCCTTATCACTCCCCTGCCCGAAAATATCCATATGTTGATGCCCATAGGTTTTAATCTCCGCATTTAAACTACCAGTAAGAAAATTGGCAAAATATTCTGTTTTAAACTTACCCTTTACGGTAAGAATGGTTTCAAGGGCCATTACAACAAACTCTTTGCCTTCGAATTGAACTTTGGGGTTATTACAATTATCACAATTCTCGCAATTGTCATGCTTATATTTTTCACCAAAATAGTGCAGTAATTGTCTTCTGCGACATACAGATGATTCAGCGTATGATACAGTTTCCATAAGCAGCTGACGACCAATTTCCTGTTCTGCCACAGGTTTTCCCTGCATGAATTTTTCCAGTTTTTGGATATCCTTATAGCTATAGAAGGTGAGGCAATTTCCCTCCCCGCCATCGCGCCCTGCCCTTCCTGTTTCCTGATAATATCCCTCAAGGCTTTTCGGTACATCATAGTGGATAACGAAGCGTACATCAGGCTTGTCGATCCCCATCCCAAAAGCTATTGTAGCAACAATAACATCTACCTCTTCCATCAGGAAAAGATCCTGATTGCGCGATCTGGTCTGAGTGTCCATCCCAGCATGGTAGCCCAGAGCTTTTATCCCGTTCACAATAAGTGTTTCTGCCAACTCTTCAACCTTCTTCCGGCTAAGGCAATAAATAATGCCTGACTTCCCCTGATTATCTCTGATAAACCTTATTATTTGTTTTTCGGGTTCAGTTTTTGGCCTGATTTCATAATATAGATTTTCCCTATTGAAGGAAGATTTGAACACAATAGCATCACTAATTCCCAGATTCTTCTGTATATCATGCTGCACTTTAGGAGTAGCCGTTGCTGTCAGCGCCATAATTGGCTTTCTGCCAATCAATTCCACAATGGGTCGGATCCTGCGGTACTCTGGTCTGAAATCGTGTCCCCATTCAGAAATACAGTGTGCTTCATCAATAGCGAAAAATGAAATCTCTACTGCCTTTAGAAATTCAACATATTCCTCTTTGGTCAGCGATTCCGGAGCAACATAAAGGAGCTTGGTTTTACCAGACTTCATGTCGTCCATCACCTGATGGATCTGTGTTTTTGTAAGAGATGAATTCAGGAAATGTGCTACACCATCTTCAGAGCTGAAACTACGCATTGAATCCACCTGGTTCTTCATCAGGGCGATAAGGGGTGAAATAACAATCCCTGTCCCTTCCATGAGAAGGGCCGGTAACTGATAGCACAATGACTTGCCACCACCGGTAGGCATTAACACGAAGGAATCCCCACCAGAAAGTACATTTTGTATAACCTCCTCCTGCGTACCTTTAAAAGTATTAAATCCAAAGAATTTCTTCAGATATTCCCGTAAAGGAGTCTCTCTATCTCCCATTAAACAATTATTATCCTAAATATTACGTTTCTCACTTAATAACGATAAAAAACCCAGTATGCGTAGATCTAATTTCTAAAACTCAACAAGGGTTTTAGTATTATTGTAAACTAAATTTACTAAAAATTTGTAACACCCACACATTCTCTTCAAAATAATAATGTGAAATTAGCCAGAGATATATCCGAATCAGCTAGAAAAACGATTCTTCTTGAAGCAAAATCTATTGAAAAGCTGGCAAATCAGCTTGATGATAATTTCATCAAAGCTGTAGAATTTATTTCCCGGATTAAAGGCAGGTTGGTTATTACCGGGGTTGGAAAAAATGTCCAAATAGGTAAAAAAATAGTTGCCACCTTAAATTCTACGGGGACACCCTCTCTTTTTATGCATGCCGCCGATGCTATTCATGGCGATCTTGGAATTCTCCAGCCTGAGGATATTTTGTTAATCATGTCAAAATCCGGGGCATCTAGTGAGATCAATACTCTGATTCCTCTGGTCAGACCTATGAAAAATACAGTTATTGCTTTTGTGTCAGACCCGGAATCATATCTTGCCAAACAAGCTAATATTTCGGTGATTATACCGGTTGAAAAAGAAGCTTGCCCGTATAACCTGGCTCCAACAACAAGCACCACTGCTTTTTTAGTTATGGGAGATGCGCTTGCTATATGTCTGCTTGACATGAAAGGTTTTTCATCAGGTGATTTTGCCAAACTCCATCCGGGTGGTTCTCTTGGGAAAAAGCTAAAATTACTGGTCGCCGATCTTTATCCTGCAAATGAGAAACCAGAAGTGCCTCAAACCTCCATGATATCAGAGGTGATCGTGGAAATCTCTTCCAAAAGGCTTGGAGCTACAGCAGTAACTGATGAAAACAACCGGGTATGTGGAATCATTACTGATGGGGATCTGCGAAGAATGATGGAAAAAAAACATGATTTTCATACGCTGGAAGCAAGAGATATTATGGCTCCGGATCCCTGGATCACTGCTCCTGGGGTAAGTGCTTTTTCAGCCTTGCAAACTATGCAGAAAAACAACATTACTCAATTACTTGTTATGGATAATTCGGAGTATCTTGGAGTAATTCATATACATGATATCCTTCGGGAAGGAATCGTTTAAATTTGAATATATGAGATTGTATACTAACAAGCTCGTTAAAAAATACCGACAGCGAACCGTAGTAAATGATGTGTCGATAGAACTTAACCAGGGTGAAATCGTTGGTCTGTTAGGACCCAATGGAGCAGGTAAGACCACGACCTTCTACATGATCGTGGGCTTAATTAAACCAAATTCGGGTAATATTTATCTGGACAACCGGGATATAACTAAAGATCCTGTATATCGACGAGCACAAAGTGGCATCGGATACTTATCACAGGAAGCTTCTGTTTTTCGCCAGATGACTGTGGAAGACAATATTTATTCAATCCTGGAAATGACCAGGCTACCCAAAGAAGAACAAAAAGAGAGGGCTGAATCCCTTATTGCAGAATTTGGACTAAGCAAAATCAGAAAGAACAAAGGGATACAACTCTCTGGTGGTGAAAGAAGAAGAACTGAAATTGCCCGGGCACTAGTCCTCAAACCAAACTTTATTCTGCTCGATGAACCCTTTGCAGGTGTTGACCCAATAGCCGTAGAGGATATCCAGGATATCGTGCGCCACCTGAAGGATAAAAATATAGGAGTATTGATAACAGATCATAATGTTCATGAA
>JAUVKA010000116.1 GCA_030592205.1 Bacteroidota bacterium
AATTAGGTATTTACGAGGTGCTGGAAGAGGACATTGCCCTTTGTGAGTTTGTGTGTACATCTAAGATCGAGGCCCAGGAAATTCTCCGAAAAGGTCTGGATCTCATGCGAAAGGAAATGAGCTGATCAAATCTTTTACCAAGATAGAAGAACGACATTATGAAAAACGGAAAATTAAGACAGTTTGTCGACAAGATTAAGCCTACTTTTGATAAGGGTGGCAAGCTGGGTTTCCTGAAATCAACATTTGAAGGATTTGAAACCTTCCTTTTTGTGCCTAACACAGTCTCTCTTAAAGGATCGCATATTCGCGATAGCATCAATTTAAAGCGTACCATGGCTCTTGTTGTGATAGCTTTGCTTCCGGCGGTTCTCATGGGAATGCTGAATACCGGTTACCAACACTTCCTTTCACAGGGTCAGGATGTTGCCTTCTGGTCAGGGCAGGCACTATGGTATGGGTTTATTCGTGTTTTCCCCTTGATTGTTGTTTCCTACATTGTAGGGCTCGGGACGGAATTTGCGGTTGCCCAGGTAAAAGGCCATGAGATAAACGAGGGATTCCTTGTTTCAGGAATGTTAATCCCATTGATTGTTCCTGTTGATATTCCTTTATGGATGCTGGCGGTGGCAATAGTTTTTGCCGTTATGATCGGGAAAGAAATTTTCGGTGGTACCGGAATGAATATTTTTAATGTGGCCTTACTTACCAGAGCCTTCCTCTTTTTTGCATACCCAATTTTTATGTCAGGAGACAAGATTTGGATTGGGGGCATGTTTAAAGGAGAAAATGTAGTTGATGGTTTCAGTGGAGCTACACCTCTCGCGGAGGCGGCTGCAGGTAACCTGGATAGCCTTCCCAGTTCCATGGATATGTTTATGGGATATATCCCCGGTTCAGTTGGTGAAACATCTACACTGGCAATTTTGATAGGTGCTTTTATATTGATTTATACAGGCATAGGATCATGGAAAATAATGTTGTCCGCTACTGTTGGCGGCCTTTTAATGGGTCTACTACTCAATGTATTTGCTGTCAACCCATTTATGGAAGTTCCTTTCTGGCAGCATATGATTATGGGTGGATTTGCTTTTGAAGTGGTTTTCATGGCTACAGATCCAGTAACAGCTACTCAAACTGAAACTGGGAAATGGATATATGGGTTCCTTATCGGCATCCTGGCAATCCTGGTTAGGGTAATAAACCCGGCTTATCCGGAAGGGATGATGCTGGCGATTTTATTTATGAATGTGTTTGCTCCGCTGATCGATTATTATGTCGTTCAGGCCAACATCCGGAAAAGACTTAAAAGAGTCACTGCTTAATAAATTTCAATTGATCAAACTTCAAAGAGATGAATAGAAGCAACTTATATACATTTATGTACGCCTCGGTGATGGTGATCATTGTGGCTGCCTTACTATCTCTGGCGGCAACCGGATTAAAGCCCCTCCAGGATAAAAACGAGGAAATAGCCAAGAAACTGGATATCCTTAATACAGTAGGCCTGGGAATGGAAGTCGGTGAGGCAGATTCAAAAAATGTTTATGTTGAAGCCGAATTTGACAAGTTCATTACAGAATCTTTTGTAGTGAATGCTAAAGGTGAAAGGGTGGATGGAATTGACGCTTTCACTATTAATCTGACAAAGGAGAATGCCAAAGAGGTGGACAAAAGAACACTGCCTGTTTATGTTTGCACCCATGAAAATGGTGCCCAAAATTATATTTTCCCTGTGTTAGGGAAGGGATTATGGGGTCCTATTTGGGGATATGTGGCATTAAATGATGATTTTGTGTCTATTGCCGGAGTAGTTTTCGACCACAAAGGCGAAACCCCAGGTCTTGGAGCAGAAATCAATACACCTCCTTTTCAGGATCAATTTATAGACAAGAAAATATTTGATTCATCTGGGAAATTTGTATCTATCCAGGTGAACAAGATAGGTATTCCGGTAACTGAAAGTTCGGTTGATGCTATTACCGGCGGAACAATTACCAGTAAGAGCCTGGAAGAGATGCTCTACGATTGTCTTAGCGTTTATGAATCTTTTATTAACAAGCAAAAATAAGCCGATATGAGTATGTTCTCATCAAAGAATATGAAGTTGCTGACCAATCCTCTGGGCGACAGTAATCCAATTACGGTTCAGGTTCTGGGCATTTGTTCAGCCCTGGCTGTTACGGCAAAGCTTAAGCCTGCTTTTGTTATGGCTATTTCTGTATTGGTAGTCATGACCCTCTCCAATGTAATCATTTCTCTACTCAGGAAAACCATCCCAAACAGGATCAGGATCATAGTCCAGCTTGTGGTGATTGCAACATTGGTAATTCTGGTTGACGAAGTCCTTAGGGCCTTTGTCTACGATGTCAGTAAACAGCTATCTGTATTTGTTGGTCTGATCATTACCAATTGTATTATAATGGGGCGTTTGGAAGCCTTTGCTTTAGCAAACAAACCCTGGGATTCCTTCCTGGATGGTTTGGGGAATGCATTTGGATATGGTTGGATATTGATAGTCGTTGCCTTCTTCAGGGAACTGCTTGGTTCCGGCACTGTCTGGGGTTATCCTGTTCTGGATAAAATAGGTCTGTATGATATTGGTTACGAGAACAATGGATTGATGATCCTTTCTCCTATGGCCCTGATTGTTGTGGGGATCATAATCTGGATACAGAGAAGTAGAAACAAAGATCTGATTGAATCTAATTAAGGGAGCTTAGCTATGGAAAATTTAATCAACATATTTGTTAAAGGTGCCTTCATAGAGAATATGATCCTTGCCTATTTCCTTGGCATGTGTTCATACCTGGCAGTTTCAAAAACTGTAAAGACATCCATGGGGCTTGGGTTCGCCGTGATTTTTGTACTACTCATAACTATTCCTGTTAATTTCCTTATAGAGAATTATATTTTACAGGAAGGGGCTTTGTCCTGGATCAGTCCAAAACTGGCTGAAGTTGACCTCGGATTCCTCAGTTTCATATTGTTCATAGCTGTAATCGCTTCGATAGTTCAGCTTACTGAAATGATCATTGAGAAGATTTCACCAACTCTTTACAACGCCCTTGGAATATTTCTTCCTTTAATAGCTGTAAACTGTGCGATTCTTGGTGGTGCATTATTTATGCAGGAAAGAGCATACAATAATATTGGTGAAGCCATTTCCTTTGCAATGGGTTCAGGTTTTGGATGGTTATTAGCTGTTGTTGGTCTTGCTGCAATCCGGGAAAAGATTCGTTATTCAAATGTCCCTCCTGCATTGCGCGGATTGGGGATAACATTTATCATTGTCGGACTCATGGGTATTGCCTTTATGAGTTTCATGGGAATTAAACTGTAAACAAAAACAAAACCAGATATGATTCTGCTAGACTCATCTTTAGGTATAGGTCTTACTGTTGCTATCAGTATTGGAGCCTTCCTTTTAATCATACTATTACTTGTTGCTTTATTGTTATATGCGAAGTTCAAACTTACTCCACAGGGGGCGGTAACTCTGGATATAAATAATGGCGAACAGGAAATAGAGGTTGATCCCGGCGATACAATTCTTAATACCCTTTCTAACCAGGGGATCTATCTGCCAAGTGCCTGTGGCGGAGGTGGTACATGCGGAATGTGTAAATGCCAGGTATTCGAAGGAGCCGGTGATATTCTACCTACCGAGGTTGGATTCTTCTCCAGAAAAGAAGCTCAGAATTACTGGCGTTTAGGCTGCCAGGTGAAGGTGAGGAATGACATGAAAATTGGTGTTCCAAAGGAGATTATGGGTATCAAGAAGTGGGAATGTGAGGTGATATCCAATAGGAATGTAGCTACATTCATCAAGGAATTTGTAGTTAGATTGCCGGAAGGTGAGACTATGGATTTCAAATCAGGAGGATATATACAGATTGACGTACCTAAAATTGATGTCGATTTTAAGGATTTTCTTATTGAGGATGAATTCCGTGATGAATGGGATAAGTTTAAAATGTGGGATCTTAAGATGAAGAATCCTGAGCCTACATACCGTGCCTACTCTATGGCCAACCATCCCGGAGAAGGAGATATTGTTATGCTGAATATTCGTATTGCTACTCCACCCTGGGATGCAGCAAAGAGCGGATTTGCAAAAGTTAATCCTGGAATATGTTCTTCATACATATTTAATTGTAAACCTGGCGATAAGGTTCAGGTTAGTGGAGCTTATGGTGAGTTCCATATTAAGGATACGGACAATGAAATGATTTATATTGGTGGAGGGGCAGGAATGGCACCCCTACGGTCGCATATTTTCCACCTGTTCCACACTCTGAAAACAGGTAGGAAAGTATCTTATTGGTATGGTGGACGGTCGATGCGTGAAATTTTCTATGAGGATGAATTCCGGAAGATTGAAAAAGATTTTCCGAATTTTACCTTCAATATAGCACTCTCAGAACCCAAAGAAGAGGACAATTGGACTGGACTTACAGGGTTCATTCACCAGGTTTTGCACGATCATTATCTTAGTAAGCATGAAGAGCCTGAAGAAATAGAATATTACCTATGCGGACCACCTTTGATGAATGATGCAGTATTTAAATTGCTTTATGATCTGGGTGTTCCCGATGAAATGATTGCCTTCGATGATTTTGGAGGATAATAGCTAACCGCCCATCAGGGCGGTTTTTTTTTATTTTATTTTATATTTTCGTATTCAAATCCAGGATTATGAAACGTATTCTGATCTCTTGTATCATTGTTGGAGCACTTTGTACATCGTGTAAAGATCAGCCTCTCATTTTTCACTTTTCTGAGGGACCAATTCATGGGACAAGTTTTCACATTACCTATGAATATCCTCAAAACAAGGACTTAGATCAGAAATTTCTCAGTTTGATGAAAAAGTTTGAACTTTCTTTGTCGACATATTTACCGGAATCAGTTGTTTCACGGATCAATTCAAATGATCCTGATGTTGAACTGGATACATATTTCCGCACAGTTTTTAAGCGTGCCCAACAAATTTCCACCAGAACAGATGGTGCTTTTGATATTACTGTAGCCCCCCTGGTCAATGCCTATGGTTTTGGATTTACTGAGAGGGAAATAGTCACAGATGCAAGAATCGAAGAATTACTTAGCATAACAGGGTATCAAAAGATCAGGATTCAGGGGGATAATGTGATTAAGGATGATCCCAGGCTAATGCTTGATGTAAGCGCCATAGCTAAAGGATACTCTGTTGATATTGTCGCTATGTTTTTGGAAGATGAGGGGGTGGAAAATTATCTGGTGGAGATAGGTGGTGAAATGCGATGCCGTGGCATAAATCCAAAAGGCATTCCCTGGCAAGTTGGTGTTGACAAGCCGATCGAGAATATGTTGGAAAGGCAAATCCTGATTATTCTGAGTCTCACGGATATCTCCCTTGCTACTTCAGGTAATTACCGACAATTTTACGAGGAGAATAATGTGAAATTTTCCCATACGATTGATCCAAAAACAGGTCGGCCTGTTACACACAATCTACTGAGCGCAACAGTTCTAGCACCTGACTGTATGACGGCTGATGCCTATGCCACTGCATTTATGGTATTAGGATTGGAAAGGTCGATGGAGCTTGTTAATTCAGATCCGGATCTCGAAGGGTATTTTATTACCAATGCATCGGATGGTACCTTCAAATCTACATACTCTGAAGGCTTAGAGGCAATTCTGGAAGACAAATATTAATCAGCCGAACAACTGCATCCTGAACACCCGGACGACTCCATTGTCAGATCGGATGATTTTGCTTTGGTAGCATTAATATTTCTTTGGAGTTGAAAGCTTTTGATTTCTTCGGTTCTGGCACAACTCAGGCCCAATTTCCTCATTTCCGGATTATGTCCAACTGCTGTATCAGGAAATTTTCCATTCTTTTTGAAAATTATACTTACACCCAATCCTATTATGGCCATGGCAACCAGGGCAATCGATAAAAGTACTACTGTTAAAAACATCTTATTATTTCTTCTTTAGCAATTAAACAATTCAAGAGGCTGAAAGTAAGAAGTTAATTATCCAACTCACCTATTTTTTCGTCTTTACCGTAGCGTCTGATCTTAATATTCAGCCATGCAAAGATAACAGTCATAAACGGACTTATAATATTAAAAAAGCAATAAGGCAGATATGCCCAGGTGGCTACTCCCAAAACGCCCGACTGGGTAGCTCCGCAGGTATTCCATGGGATCAGAACAGAGGTAACCGTAGCCGAATCCTCCAGGGTACGGCTAAGTAGTTCGGGTTTGAGTCTGCGTTCACGATACACTTTTGCAAACATTCTTCCTGGTATAACAATGGCCATATATTGGTCAGAGGCGGTTGTATTGAAAAACAGGCAGGTTCCGGCTGTTGCAGATACCAGCCCAAAAGTACTTTTTGCACGGGAGATAATGGCCATGCTGATTCTGTGAAGCATACCACTACTCTCCATCACACCCCCAAAAACCATAGCGGTAAGAATAAGCCAAATTGTATTTAACATCCCTGCCATGCCTCCAGTGGATAATAATTCATTTATCTCGGGTTGATTGGTTTGGATACCGATCTCTCCAAACATTGCTTTTAAGCTTCCTACATAAGCTGCAACCCAAAAACTTTCATCTGTTCCAGCAACCTGCCTAACTATATCCGGCTGAAAAATCAGGGCAAATACCACCCCCAGAAGAGTGCCGGCTAACAAGGCAGGAAGTGGGGGAACTTTAAGAATGATGATAGTAATTAATAAGGCGGGAACCAGAAATAACCAGGGCGTGATATTGAAGGAACTGTCAATGGCTGTTAGTACATTTTCCACGTTGGCTGCACTATCGCCAAAATCAATAGTAAATCCCCAAATAAGGAAAATTATCACAGCAATGGAAAAGCTGGGACCAGTGGTGTAAAGCATGTACCGGATGTGGGTGAAAATATCAGTTCCTGCCATGGCCGGTGCCAGGTTAGTTGTATCTGACAGCGGTGACATTTTATCGCCGAAATAGGCTCCTGAAATGATGGCTCCGGCAACCAGGCCTTCATTGAAACCCAGAGCATTCCCGATTCCAAGTAAAGCAATCCCTATTGTTGCAATAGTCGACCATGAACTTCCTGTTGCCACTGAGACTAAAGCGCTGACAATCACAGCAGCAAAAAGAAATATGGTAGGATTAATGATTTTTAAACCGTAATAAATCAGGGCAGGCACTACTCCGCTGAGGAGCCAGGTACCAGCCAGTGAGCCTATTAATAGGAGTATTAAAATGGATGGCATGGCCGATCCAATGCTTTTTACAATACCCTTTCTTAAATCCAACCAATCATGCCCCAGGGAGATGGCGATAAGAGCTGCAACTGTAGCCGCAAGTATTAAAACAATTTGATTTGCACCTGAAAGGGTGTCATCACCAAAAAGGATGACGTTCAAAGCCAGAAGTGCAATAAGTAAGATAATCGGGATTAGCGACTGGAACAAGCCAGGTTCACGGACTTTTTTTTCAACCATACCAGATGTGATGCATTCTTATTGTCAGATGACAAAGCTAAAAAAAAAGCCTTATGTGCCTTATAGTTTAGGAAATTTCCCTCAGATTACTTTGGATAGTATTCCATGTAGCCTCAATATCCTGGTCTAATCCTATGGAAAAGCGAATCAAACCCTTAGTGAGACCCATTTTGTCCTGCAACTCTCCTGGTACCTCTGAGGAAGTTGAAGTACTTGAGTTGGAAAAGAGAGTTTTAAAATACCCCAGGCTAACTGCGATGTATCCAACGCCACTATTTTGCATCTTTACCATTAGTTCGCTGGCTTTTTCTTCAGTACCCATATCGATAGTCAATAGGCCGCCGAATCCATATTCAGGATTCATGATCTTCTTCATTAGTTCGTGTTGAGGATGATTGCTCAATCCGGGATAAGTTACATCCAGTCCATATTCAAACATTTTTTTTGCCAGGAAAGCAGCATTATGGCTATGCTGTTTCATTCGGATGTGCAGAGTAAAAAGATTTTTGTGGATACCAGCTGCCCTTATTGGATCCAGAACTGGCCCAAGCAGCATACAAGTACCCGTAGTTACGTCAATCAGCTCATTGATGAACTCTTCTGATCCACAAATTGCCCCTGCAACACAATCGTTTTTTCCATTGATAAATTTGGTCATAGAATAAAGTGTAAGCTGAGCCCCAAGTTCAAATGGATTAATTATCATGGGAGTGAAGGTATTGTCGACCAACAACTTTAGCCCATTTTGATTTGCGATCTCCGCAAGGGAGGGAATATCAGATACTTGTAATAAGGGATTAGTAATAGATTCAGTATAAATGATTTTGGTTGTAGGCTTGATTGCTGCCCTTACCGCATCGAGATCAGTAATATCTACAAAGCTTGCGTCAATGTTAAATTTAGGGAGGTAGTTTTTTAGAAACGCATATGTACCTCCATAGGTAGTCATACTGCTGACAATATGGTCACCACTATTGCAAATCTGAAGTAAAGCAGATGTAATTGCTGCCATTCCTGAGCTTGTTACCCAGGCTGAACCGGTATTTTCCATGGCCGCTAATGCAGTGGAAAGGGCAAGGTTTGTTGGATTCCAATGTCTGCTATATAGAAATGCGTTTTCAGATTTTCCTTCGAAACAATCGGTCATGGCTGGTCCGCTATCAAAAGCATAGGTTGCAGAGTCGGTAATAGGGGGGTTAACTCCTTTGAAATGTCCGAGTATCAATGTCTTTTGGAGCCTGTCGGCAGGATCATTTAGCATAATAGATTTTTCTTAAAAAGAATACTATGTTTGGCTAAGTTAATAAATTTATTTATTTTGGTTTGAGGCAATTTTGATAACAATGTGATGAATGAGAATCTTGATTTTTTTAAAATAAAGCATAATAATATCCCTCCTGAAAAAGGTCTTGTGATTGTTTCTGAACCCTTTCTTCAGGATGCATACTTCAAAAGATCTGTAGTCCTGATTACAGAGCATAACAAGGATGGCTCACTGGGTTTTGTGCTTAATAATCCAATTGAATTCGGTATTACAGATATCCTTTCTGATTTTCCAGAGATTGATGCAATGGTAGGAGTTGGTGGTCCAGTTAGAACTGATACAGTTCACTATCTCCATTCCCTTGGGGAAATGATACCTGAAAGCATTCATGTTATGGAAGATTTATTTTGGGGTGGTGATTTAGATACTATTAAAAACATGATTAAGGAAGGGACTATTAAGGGGCATCAAATTAGGTTTTTTGTTGGTTTTTCCTCATGGCATGAAGGGCAGCTGGACAGGGAGCTTTCTGAAGATTCCTGGATGGTTACCAGCCTGGACCGGGATTCAATTATGAATATCAGCAAGAATGAGCTTTGGGAACAGGTATTAAAAAAGGAAGATAAGCAATACCAGATGTGGACAAAATATCCCGAAAATCCACTTTTGAATTAATTGGCTTCTGCCCATTCGCTGTTAATCATTGTATTCAGCAGTTCACTATATTTTCTGAAATATCTTTGTTCTCCATATCCCACAATCCAACGTATCCCTATTTGATCACCGGCAATAAATATTTCATCGGCTGACTCAAGCTGTGCTGGCTCTAATTGTTCACTCTCAGTTATTTGCAGCCCTAGTTTGGGTGCAATTCGTAGAATTACCTTTCGTATAGCCCGGGGGCTTACACCAAGATTTAGAGAGGGAGTATAAAGGTGACTGCCCTTTATTATAAATATGTTAGCATTATTGCACTCAATAATTTTTTGATTCTTATTGGTGAAATAACCGGCATCCCAGTTTAAGCTTCTTTGTTCCGTGC
>JAUVKA010000306.1 GCA_030592205.1 Bacteroidota bacterium
CTGGTGTGTAATATTGATTTTCGATCAATGTGTTTAAGGCTACCATATGTCTTGAATTTTAGTGATGAGGGTTTAGGAAAAACCTTTGGAGAGCAGTATCAAATTACGACCACTTCTCGAGTATCAGGTCCATAATAGCAGATTTAACACCTTATTTAACAAGTAATTATGGGGGCAGATGATCCGGAAACTCCAGACCAGGATGAGCTTGTATGAAAAACTTTGCCTATTTTTATACTTTATCATGATCACTTCAGATTCAGATCCCATATATTCTATCCTCTACATTGATGATGAGGAGAACAACCTGATCAGTTTTAAGTCTACGTTCAGGAGAGATTATCATATTCATTTGGCCTCTTCAGGACAGGAAGGGCTGGAGATCATGGAAAACCATAATATTCAACTGGTCATTACCGACCAGCGTATGCCGGACATGTCAGGGATTGAATTCCTTGAACAAATCGTTCCCCTCTACCCCGATTGCATGCGGATGATCTTGACTGGTTTCAGTGACCTAGAAGCTGTCATCCAGGCCATTAACAAAGGGAATATTTACCGGTATGTATCCAAACCCTGGAACAGGGAGGATCTGAAAATAACCATCGATAGTGCCCTGGAAGTGTATAACCTTAAATCCCAGAACAAACACCTGATCGATGATCTGAAAGAGGCCAATCAGAACCTGGAGAAAAAGGTTCTGGAACGCACCAGGCAATTTGAACAACAAAGGATGAATATTACCGACAGCATTCATTATGCAAGTCGAATTCAAAAAGCCCTGATGCTTCCCTCCGAAGAACTGGAGCTTATCTTACCAAGCCATTTCATCCTGAACAAACCCAAGGACATTGTAAGTGGCGATTATTACTGGGTTTCCCATAAGAAAGACAAGTTGATTATTGCCGTGGCCGATTGCACAGGGCATGGAGTTCCCGGAGCCTTCATGAGCATTATGGGAATCAACTTTCTGAACGAGATCGTAAACAAGGCGAAGACCATTAAGGCCAATGAAATATTAAATGAACTCAGGGAAAAACTGATCAAATCACTTGGACAGACCGGGCAAAGGGATGAAGCCAAAGACGGTATGGAGATGGCCTTATGTGTGGTAGATTCGAACAATTACCAACTCCAGTATTCAGGTGCCTTTCGTCCCATGTACCTGCTCAGACAGGATGAACTCATAGTAATTAAGGGCGATCAAATGCCCATCGGCATTTATAATGAGAACGAGGTGCCTTTTACAAACAAGGAAGTGCACTTCACGGAGAATGATATGATCTATCTGTTTACAGACGGGTATGTGGACCAGATTGGCGGCCTAAACAGGAAGACATTCAAATCCATAAGATTTAAAGCACTGCTCAAGGAAATCCACTCCTTACCCCTGGATGAGCAAAAATCCATATTGAGAGAGGAGCATGAGATTTGGAGATCCGGCAAGGAACATATAGATGACATTCTGATACTGGGTGTCCGGCTCTCCTTTAAGTAGATAAATTCGATTGCCTTCTCGGCAGGGAAATGATAAACTCTGTTCCCTTTCCGGGTTCCGAGATCACATCAATGTTTCCATTGTGTTTTTCGATGATGCCATAGCTGATTGAAAGTCCCAGGCCCGTTCCCTGTCCCACTTCCTTGGTAGTAAAAAAGGGATCAAAAATATGCTCTTTCACATCCGGCTGCATTCCCTTTCCATTATCCTTGATGATAATCTTTATACCAAGGGCACTGCTTACCGTTTGAATGAACAGTTCCCCTCTGTCCGCTTCCATGGCCTGCACACTGTTTGTGAGAATATTCATGATCACCTGGTTGAGCTTGCTCGGGAAACACTCCACTCCTTCAAAATCCCCATAATCCTTACGGACAACTATTTTCTTGTCAATAATTTTGTTTTGCAGAAGAACCAGCGATGAATCGATCCCCTCATGAATATCATAGATCTGGCTGGCCTCATCATCCAGTCTTGAAAAACTCCTCAATCCTTTAATTATTTCACTGGATCTGTGGGCTCCCTCTTCAATTCCCTTCAGCAGGCTGGAGATCTCCTGTATCAGGTAGGAAAAATCCATCTCATTTTTCAGCTCATGCAATTCGGTAAAATAGCTTCCCAGGTCATTCTTACTAATGGTCAGTTCGTATTTTTCCAACAGAGCGAAGACTTCTTCCAGATCCCGCTGCAGAGGATGCACGTTCCCACTCATAAAATTTATAGGATTATTCAACTCATGGGCAATTCCGGCAGTCAGGACACCTACTGACGCCATCTTTTCTGACTGAACCAGCTGGGATTGAGCTAATTTGAGGTTCTCCACTGTCAATTCCAACTCGCGTTTCTGTTTTTGCATGTCAACAGCTGTCGACACGAGCTCTTCACGCAGCGTCAGGATCTCTTCCTCTTGCGACTTAATCCTGGACTGTAAGGTTTTAATATCATCGTTCTGGGCATCCATATCGTCTTCTTGCATTTTTTACGTCTGCTTCCTGTATTTAATCCTTTAACAATATTACAAATTGTTGTTAATAAATATCTTTCTCACAAGGCTTTATTTTTGTGAAATTAGCAATCGGAATTCACGTGCTTCCTTAGCCAGGAATCACCAAACGCAACCTTTAATGGAAGAAATGCCTCCTTAGTTTAGAAGATGAAGAAAGCCACCATGAGAAAAATCTGGAACGTACTGTTTTTTACCTTTTTTATAAGCTGCTTGTTCTTGTTTAAACCCAGACAGGATATCGTTTTTGCTGCCATTAACGAAACACAGCACATCAGCCTGTTTGAAAAAGGAAAAGACTTTAAGCTTTGCCTTGAAGACGACAACACCTTTACAGGTACCTATTTAATTTCCATGGACACGGTATTCCTTTCATACCGTAAGCATATGGGCCCCTCCGCAAAAATCCTTCCCGAAAAGCTATTTATAAATAAAAGTGCTTCAATTATTAAGGCAAGCGATGGCAATTTGTTTTCTGCCGAGATCTATCTTGATTTACGGCAGAAGTCTTACAATGCCGCAACAAATACCATTCACAAAATGAAGGCCCCGAAAGAGCATATCTACGCCATAAAGGCACAAAAATAAACTCAAGCAGTATCTCGCAATCTGATAGTACCAATACATAGTTCCGGACAAAAATTCCCTAACTTGTATTGCGTAACAAAATGCTGAATGGTGTTCGCGTTCTGCAAGAATCAACCGTAAATCTGATCATGAGTACCCAAATGCCCTCAGAAGTCGCCTACGAGGAAGTCTTCAGATACGGACTAGGGGGAGGGGGTCATGTTAACCAGACTACCGGGGAGTACGGCTGGAGCGATATGGCCTCCACTCATTTCGTAGCAGATCCTAAAAACGACATGGTGGTACTGGCCTACACGCAATACATTCCCTTTATGGGAGTCCCCTTTGCCTACGAATTCCATGCTTTGGTCCGGAAGGCACTGATGGAGACTAAATAGGCAAATTCTCCATTATAAGGTGTATGCTAAGCCCACATTCCATTTGAATGGAGGAAAGGGATCGATATTACTCGTCAGGGCCTGAACGGCCTGACCGAAAATGGAAAATGGAATATCCCTCAATGATGCGGAAACATATGCGGCTGTAAATAGCCCGTCTTCATTTCCAGTGTAATTAATGTAGAAGAGCTGAAGGCTGGCAGAAAGCAGACCCTTTCTCCCAATATTGAAATCAGATCTGTCAGCCTGCAGATTAAAGAAATGTCCGGTTACAGTGCCCGGATCCTGCCCCCTGTCAAGCAGGTAGGTGAATGCCAGAGAAGTCTTCGGATTAAACTTGTACTTGCTTGTGAACTCGACAGCCAGATACTTTTGAGCCTGCAGGATAGTCTCATCCTCCGTTTCATACTCACTGAAGAAGGCACTTATAACAGCTCCTGCTTTAAATTCAAAAACGGGCCTGTCCACGATTTTGTAATGAAACCAGTTATCAATGATCCAGGGTTTTAGATCCAATCCATAGGATAACTGTGGATCATAACTAAAACGGCCCTTTATCAGGGAGAAAGTTCCGATAATGGCGGGGTTATCAAGTGAAAAAGCAGGAACATAGGCTATCCCATTACTGTTGATACTGACACTGGCTTCAGCCTTCAGTTTCTTTGATCGCGTACTATCAGCAGACTCCTGCGACCAGCCAAGAGTGAAAACAAATAGAAATATCAGGGGTGTTAAAAGTTTTATCATGTTTTATAGTAATTTCAGTTCAATCACGGTGTCCGAATGATCGAAGATGGTTTTTACCATCTCTTGCCATCGATGCGGAAAACTCTTCTTGCTCTCCTCTGTTGCATCAGGCCCCATAGCAGATTGCATAATTGCTCCGGAATTAACTACCCTCCCGGGCATGTAACTTACCTCCACACTCCTGTGTGTATCGAGCCGGGTAAAGCGCACACTTGACTCAATATCTGCCCCGAAAAACAGGAGCCCCCGGCGATTAAAACTGGCATGAATTCCCACAAACCCGGTATCGACTGTTGCCCCGGTAATATTAGACAGCACCTGAGCAATTACACCCGTATTTCCATCGCTTAAGGATTCCCGCAATTCAACTTTGATCTCCCCCCTCCTGGGAAGTTCAGTCCCATAAAGCCCCTGAAGTCCTCTGAGTGCCATCAAATACGAGCCCGCAACCGTTGCACAACTGTGACCTGCCATTTTCACAATATCCAGGTAGGAAATATCTATTATCCCTTCCACACTGGCTCCTAAAAACTTGCTTAGATCATCCTGAAGAACAATATGTTCAACTTGATTATAAAATTTTGGATACTCCATCATAATTCAGTTTTTGACTGGCATTTGCCTAAAGTTAGACATTTTCTTGTGCCCCTTGTCCAGTTGTCTGCTGAAGCTCACACATGAAAAAAGCATTGATCTGTAATTCAGACCAGTCCCTTACGCTGGAATCTAAAACTCCTTTTTGCCTTGTCCTTTTTGAAGATTCAAAAGAAAACGTGTGGCTAATATAGCTGAAGCTCTTTTAAATTGACCGAATAATCAGTGTTGTCGAATTTCACAGTGATTGTGACTTCCACGGGTTCAGATCCAGAAGAAGGATCCAGGGTTAGCAGGGAACTTGAGATAATAATTTATCCCGCTAATAACACCACCGGAATAGCTGTAGCTTTGGTTCACTGTAGAGAGCCATTCAATCTGCTGACCTGATGCCTGTTCTTCACATCCCTTCTGACTTAAAAGTAGA
>JAUVKA010000355.1 GCA_030592205.1 Bacteroidota bacterium
AAGGAATTGATCGATGGAATTTTGTCAATGATTGGGGAGATGGAATAGACACAACATACATACCGAATAAACATATATTGACAGGTTAAACAATTAAGGAAAGATAAGTGAAATTCATCTTATCCATTCAATTTTATTTCAACCTTACATATAAGAGGGGGGAGTGAATTATGATGAAGAATAAAAAATGCTTCAAAAGATTTCTTTCTTCCATTTTCTTACTGGCACTAATTGCCCTGCCTACAATTGAACCAAACAATACGTCAAACTTTGCTGTAGCAGCTGATGGTGACTTCACTTTAGCAATAAGTACACGTGATGGCTTATTCTTGTTTGATCCTAGCGGTACACAAGTAGGTTTTATTGATGAAAGTAATGATTTTGAAGTTTACGAAGATAGTCTTTTCTTTTTATCTTCTTCCGTTCTTCAAGAATATGATGCTTCTGGTAATCAACTGAATATGATCTCCATCCCTCCGGAAGTGATTTCTAAAAATGGGTTTGCAGTCTTGCCGGACCTGGATTTTGCTTTTTTTGATAATAAAAACGATAAAATCTATTTTATTGATTATGAAGGTAATTATTTAGAAACGGTTAACATTAATCCAGTAGCTGACCCCAGTTTACAAAATACATATGGTGTAGCTGTAGATAATAGTTTGATTTTTTCTGAAAATGGAAACAATCAATTGTTGAGAATTGATTTAACCTCATACGATGTAACAATTTTTAAAGATCTATCACATTTGCCCGGTTGGCTAGGGGATATTGATTATAGTGACGGCCTCTACTTTATTTGCCAGGCTCGTAAAATATTTTCATTTATTGAGGGTCATGATGAAACCCTAATCGCAACCTTGCCTGAGGGAAACATAACAGGAATAGTCGTTGACAGTAACTTTGCATACCTTACAGTCAAATTTACCGGTACTGTTTACAGGGTAAACCTTTCTACCGGAGAGGCTGAAGAATTTATCGTTGGACTTAATTCCCCGGAAGACATAGAAAAACTATTAGTGGAAACAACATCCACCAGCACAATATCTTCAACCTCTACAACATCTTCAACCTCTACAACTGTTACCACAGGCATCTGCCCATCTGAGACAATTTACGGAGTGTTCGCTGAAGAGACCGAACTCTTAAGAAATTTCCGCGACAATGTATTGAGCAAAACAGCAGAACGTCAGGAACTCATCAAACTATACTATCAATGGAGCCCTGCAAAACTTAAAGCAATGCGGGGGGATGAAGCGTTTAAAGAAGAAGTAAAGGAAATGATTGATGAGATTTTGCTATTAATTGGAAAAGAAATTGAATAAAAAGGAGGTGGTAGAAATGAAGACGTTTTACATAATTCCTTTAATTCTATGTTTCTTTCTAGTTGCACCTAGTTGCAAGAAAGCTCAAGAGGAAAAAAAGACAACGAAGGGGGAAGGGGTTGTGGAAAAGGATAAGAAACTCCCGAAGCTCACCAATGGGGAAAAGAAGAAACTCGAATCTCTAGGTTATGTTGAGTAAAGCATCAATCTACCATTGAAATGGTCCACATTACCAACGGTATCTTACGATAAAATTTGTCTGAAGCGGACTTAAGAAGTTTGCAAGTAGGGTTGACAAAATGGCTACAGAGATCAACCGCAACATGTTGTGTCAATTCAGGATATTATTATTGATACACAAGATTAATCTTTCTATACTTACCCCATCAAAAAGCGGAGGGGTATTATCACCCATCATCAGGGTTGGAAAGGGCTGGCAACCAGGTGGATGATGGTATTCAAGTGGGAAAATGGGCTTTGAAATTCCTATCCGTCTTCGCCCAAGGAGAGTGAGAAAAATGAACAAAGTATCAATCACTAAAGCGATATTGATTTTTTTTATCGCATTATTTTTTTCAACTATACTTGCATGCAGTAATGAAAGCAGATTAATAGTGCAGGACCATGCATTGTGGGATATTCGCGGTACCTCCGTTAAAGTCTGGGCTTCAGTATCAGTGAAAGACTCCACCGGTGGATGGGTAACAGGTCTTAAATTAAATGATTTTAGGTTATCTGAAGCTTTGCTTTCACCTACAGGAGAAATACTTGAAGAACATGCCATAACCTTTGATGAGCCTAATTATCAATTTAATGGCCCTGGATTTTGGGAAAGGTCAGTTACCGCTGAAAAGCTGGATATTGTTTTTGTAATAGATATAACCGGTTCAATGAATGATGAAATGCCTGTAATATGGAATGAGCTTACTGAGTTGACAGACCGGTTACTGGCAAACCGGGTTGATTTCCGAATTGGGTTCATCACGTATCGTCCAACAATAGCTGACCATCGTATTTATGGTTTTTATAATGTGATGTATGTGGATGAATTATACAACTTTCTGAACGATCATCCTGATACAATTGGAGAGAACTGGGAACCCACTCCAGCCTACGACTTCCTGATGCTTGCCACCCACAGCCAGATGGACAGATCCGTGCTCAAACATTTGGAGTATAGAAACGACGCGCGCAGGGTCATTGTAGTAATTACAGATACTATTCCTCAGTCTGTCTATGGCAACTGGTGGTACATTGACTCAACAGCGGCTAACAGTTCTGCGGCAGAAATAGCTTTCGAAGGTTCTGGTTTTGAAGTTTTTTACAGCCAGCCCGAGACAATGGATGAACTTGAACATATTAACGGCAATTTTGATGAAAATATAAATCCCAGAGCCAATTGCGGATTTGCAACTTTGGGTGCAAGAATATCCTGGCCGTTTCAACAGGAAGATATTCATTTCGGCAATAGCGAACTTTCGGACTCAAGGTACTATTTTGCCTGGAGGAGTAATATATTAAAACCAGATGATGATCCTGAAAGTCATAGAGTTAAAGTTACTATTCAGGTGCCGGACCCTGATCAATCTGATAATACTCTGGAGCAGTCATTTGAATATCCTCCATATCTGGAGGAAACATCACTGATTATAAACCTTACTGATGAGGGCGGGAAATCCCCACCCAATGATGATCTATGGGCTTTTATATACTATGAGATGGGCGATCGAAGCGAAGAGGTCTATTATCAGCTACAGCCGGAAAATGGCCAGATTGTTATTGATGATATCCCGATTGGCAAATACCATCTCCTTGTGCCTTGCGGAGGCGACCATAACTACCGCTACGAGGATCTGAGATACAGATTAAGTGAGCGGATTAACGTGCCAAGTGACGGGCTTACACTTGATTTACAGGTTGAAACTGCGGACAGGGAAATCGAACTGGCAAAGGCATACGGCCTGCTTAAAGATCTGGAAGAATGGGGAGTATCAGGCAAACCATTCACAGATTTTACAACAGCCTCAAAAGCCTGGCTTAATGAACTGGACACACAGGGCATTCCCTGGGATAAAATGGAGGCAATAAAGCGCTTTTATGTAGCGCTGTCAGGATACAATAATGTCTCAGGCTATGCTGAGATAGAGGCTCAGCGCATAGTTGAGGACTTCATAACCATTTTGCAAAAATTCAGGGAGATCGTTAATAAAATTCGGGATATCGAAAATGACGTAGATGATACTTGGGTATGGTCTTTGGCTGAAGCTATTGCACGTGATGATTTGAAAAATATAGCGGTAATAGCAGCGCTTGAAGTCACTGTAAATGAGATAAAACGATATGTCGAAGAGGACCTGGTGCCTGATGTAATTGCTAAAATTATAGAACATATTCCATCGGGAGATTATAAGAGCCTCCTTGAAATTCTGGTGAACAATCTCATTCTTGGTGATTGGGATGATTGGTCGGAGTTGCTTATCACCATCACTGAGCTTGCTATTGACCAGGCTATGAATGAGATTCAGGATGCAATTACAGAGGATCTGTTAGGAAATATTAATGCTTCTTCCGATGCAGGAGCGCTTGTTAAGGATATGCTCTCAGAATTTATGACAGGTGGCTTTGTCAATATTCAATCTTTCCTTGACAATCTCGATACCCGGCTTGATTCCCTTATTGGTCAATACGGCACAAAGGAAAATCTTATCCTTGCAATCGATGAGGTCTTTGATCAGTTAAATGGTCAGATAGAGGACAGTCCTCTGAGGGATTTTTTACTGCCCATGGTACGATTAATAATGCACTCTGCTGTTCAGAAAGGTGAACTTGACGATGACGCAGTGATAGCAGTTCTGGCCCATCATTTTACTCAACAAATTATACTCAAGCCCAACTTCAGTGATCCCGTGAACGATTATCTCGCTGATGCTTTGCAAAAGGCTAAAGACTTTGTGCCGGGATCAGGGGATTCAGGTGACCGTTCAATATCGATGCACTCTGATTTTGCAGATTTACGTATTGATATTATGCGAGATATCCAGACTGATAGTTGGGATGTCTTAAGTGAGCAGTCGCCAATTGATAACTTTACTCTGATTTTAGCTTACCTGGTCAACATGTTAGAACCTGCAGGTGATTTATTCGATGGCCTGTGTTATGAGGGGTATG
>JAUVKA010000326.1 GCA_030592205.1 Bacteroidota bacterium
GTTTCCTTTGTTTCAATACATAAATTAATCATGTATTCCATTAAGTTATCCTTAGGAATGATATTGAGCTTTGTCACTAATAATATCATCCGGAGCCCAGGTAGCCTCACTGATGGCCTCCCTGTAATGTGTAAGCATCCGCTGAAGAGTCTTTGCCTCCCTTCGTAGATTTGTTATCGTTTTTGGCTTAGCTTTTCCGTTTGTTGTTTTATAGTGCAGGTTTCCAAGCCCTTCGTATAAGAACTCTATTGCTTTTACTGCCAGGTAGATATGTGTATTGTGTTTCATGTTTCAAGGTATTATAAATTGATTGTTCAGATCTTAAGTTATAGTCGTTTCGAAAATGTATTTTCCTGATTATTTGAAATTCTTAACAACAAAATCATAGGCATTCCGGAAGCAGAATTTATCCACAAAATCAATGACATTAATACCGAATAGCAGTTCTTTAGCCTCAGGATCACCTTCAATTACAGCAATTAGATCATAGTGAAGTTGCTCAAATTCCAGAACTGTCGGGTACTTGTTCAGTGGATCAATAAATCCGTCAAAATCAGTTCCCAGGCAAAACATATTTGTTATTTTATTTTTAGATCCAATTGTATGGTCATCTGAATTAAAAACTACCTGCATCATGACCTTGATATTCTGCCAAACATAATTGGCATGAGTATTTTCATTTTCTATATCGTTGTCTTCTACACCAAGAACTCTTTGGTCAAGATTTATCCCTATAATACCCTTTGATTTATAAATGTTTATGACGTCTTCATCACACAGATTAATATTCCAATTGTTAAAACCTTGCCCATTTCTTGGAGTACTATCACCATCATTCTCATTTGCCATATTATCAATAAGTTCCTGTAATGTAATTCGCCCTGAGAATGCAACATGACTGGCTATAACCGGAATTGGATGATTGGTTTTGAGCGAGGGTAAGGAAATGTTGTTGTAGTATTCCTCCCTGGCAATAGCATTCATGTGTTTTACATCAATTATTATTCTTTTTCCGAATTCATCAGGTAAATAATTCCCATCCTCATCGATACTAAGCAAATACCTGGCAATTTTAAACCCCTTCTCTGTAAAGCCGGTATTAAGTCCTTCAGATTGATCCAATACGAGGTTCCCGACATCCGGTATAGAGTGTGCATGCCCGGCCAGGTGATTATAGAAATGGTGAGAAAAGCTAATAAAGAAGACAGGTGCGGTCCAGTTTTTTACTTCTCTGATTCTTTCAATAATGTTCTCTGGACTATCTTGAGTATTGAATACATTTGCCCCTTCAATCGA
Organism: Bacteroidota bacterium; assembly: GCA_030592205.1. GTDB lineage: Bacteria > Bacteroidota > Bacteroidia > Bacteroidales > UBA12481 > JAUVKA01. The sequence continues at coordinate 1,297 of JAUVKA010000326.1, forward strand.
ATAAACAAAAGCAGTTTTATCCTGGTCAATAATTTCTTTTACGTGACTTCCGTTTTCCGCAATTGTATAACTGCCATTAGCCTGTAATTCTCTTTTATTTTTTTCGATTAGCTTTTGTTTGTTAATGTATATTCGCTTTCCGGGGGGGATAAATAATTTGCTGTCAGATTGTAAGCCATTGCCCTTTTCAATGAACTTTCTTTCCTCTTTCAATTCAGCGAAATAATCATACTTTTTACTTTGGATGAAGTTTACCCTTGGAAAGGGGATGTTCATATAGAACTTCTGAATTATATCGCGAAGAGCTAATTTGCCACCCTTATCCTGACTGATAAGAAAGGTTGGTTTATCTAATATCTTATTGACAAACTGGCTGACATATAGATTTAGAAGTGTATTTCCAAAAACTTTTTTAAAGTTAAGAGCCATTACGTTTAATGGACCTTTCCTGCCGGTTACCCATCCTTTTTCAGTTGGGTAGAGAGATACAAAGGCAAGCTTCATATTCCCGTTAGTTATTCGCACCAGATCACTCTGGGAATATGCGGCAGCTCTACCGGCTTTCCTGGCAGCTTTCAGTTTTGGCAGGATGATCCACCAGGGATTATACTTGCTCTCTTCTTCTGGTCTCCATGCTTTGTGGAGCCAATTAAATGATCTCATATGCGGGTGGCAATGGAGGTCGGCGAATCTGGGTTTCATTGTTCTTATCTTTATTGTTTTAGGTCATTTTTCAGTTTTCTCTCGTAGCTTTAAAGGTGGATCCCAATCTGTTACACCAGGAGCTTTCCGTCCCCAAGTGTTAGCTCTTGTATCTTCCAGGTTCTTTAAGAATCTAACCATTAGCCTGTGTAACATATTCATATTAGGTAAAATCCCATGAAATCCTGCAAGCTTTGAGATTGTCTTATCTCCAAGTTCCCAATAGCCATAATCATCAGGCGTAACGCATATTAAATTCTCCAAGGGATTCGGTTACGGTTTTCTGCCATGCTTCCGGATCAAATAGTGACTCTGGAATACCCGAATCAACTATCAGTACATTTTCAATATCTGGCAACAAATAATACAAGGATGGCGTTATCCTTGCTGTTTCTCTCTCTCTTGAATTTGGTTTTGAAGTTCCGAGAGTAGCACTACCTGTTGTTATCTTTAATGGTGCTTCAAAAGAACCACGGAATGGAGTTGCCAATGTGATCACTTTATTTACTCTTGCCTTTTTCCCTTTTCGTTGCAGATATCCTGTAATAACCAAACCACCCATGGAATGACCTATTAGGTTGACTTTCGGGTTTTCATCATAAGCACTTGCGTGATAGTGCTTCAATAGCTTAGTTCGATTGATAACCTCTTCAATAAATGCATCCAATTGATCCTCAGTTGTTTCCAATGGCATTCGCCAGTCATATCCAAATGGATATACAGGAACATCTTCCTCTTCCCTTTCTTTTAAATTATACCTAAGCTCTTCAATCATCTCATTATAAGTAATTTCAAAGATCTGTCCCGGGACCACCCGAGCAGGTTCAATTGCTTCATATCTTAAGTCATCCGGATGAAGAGCGGCTCGTTGAAAGTCTTTTTTTATAACCTTCCAAATAAAATCATGATCGACCGGGTATTCATCCCTGAGGTAAGTGGCTGTAATGCCAGGGATAACAATTACCGGGTCGGGTAGGGGTTTTTTGTTATTTGTCATTTTATTAAAGTTTATAAGTTGGTGTGAATTTGGGAAACTAGAGTTACTATAAAATTATTGAAAATGATAATTATGATAGCTCTGAAAATTAACTGCCATTGTCTCCATTAACAGGCTTTTTGCCTGACAAAGCACTTCCAAGCATTCGCTCAAAAAAACCTCTACTTTCAGTTATAACATAGGAATTTAACTTCTCTGCTTCTACAAGATAATCTCTTTTCTCAATGGGAGTTACTAAATATTTATCTAACTCTTTTTGTAACTCTTGAGCTGTTATTACCATGTTTTGCCAAGTGCTGCCCCATTGGAAACTTTGAGAAAAACCAGCAACAATGGTTAGTAAAGCTGCCAGGATAGGGGTACCCAGTATGAATAATTTTTCAATCGGTGGATGTGCAGTGATTATCACGGATGAGGTCAAAGAGGCAATCAAAGTTACCAGGGCACCAAAAATTACGGTAAGTGAACGGGTCAATTTGTACCAGCGCTTATTGGATCTACTTGCGCTCCAATAATAGTCTATTGCCTTTTGATACTTTCCCTGAATCAGTTTGTCTTCTTGATCAAAATTTAAATTTTCCATATTATAAGTAACTGGTTTGGTAAAAAGAATCTTTGGTTCGTTCTGAAAAGATACGAAATATTCTCATTTTAACCAAATTAATGCATTCATTATTAGATGAGTAGAAATTTGTTATCACAAAATGTTGTAACTTTGAGTAGTATTGTATAACACTCAGATTCTTGTAGGGGGTCAAAATAATTAATTCTTATGTTGCTAATAATTAGTAACTTTAATTGAGAGATGATTATAAGGATATTATAAATTGTTTTTTGGTTTGAATTCTGAAACTACAATTAGTGATTTGGCTGCAGCATATAATAGAAGCAGTAAGATTTGCTTATTCACTGGGGCAGGCGTTTCCTACACCCAAGACGAGCGATTCAGGGCGCCTGGATGGCGACAACTACTGAAGGAAGTTCTAATTGATTTAAGACGAGGTATATCGCTCGAAATAGTGGAGGCAGAATTTGAATCAATTGAGGCCAAAAATCCTGACTTGTGGGCAATTGCATCAAATATAAAAAATCAAGCAAGCAATAAAGACGCATTTATAGAATCTCTTAGGAGAGTGATTCTCAAAGAAAACGAGTCCGTTGATCAATATGGTCGATTGAAGCATAGAAATCTTGAAGGTGCTACGACTCTGAACGCTATCGTGGCATTATGCTCAGAGGTTCGCAAAATTCGAAAAATGCCGTGTTTTGGGGTTAATCATCGGATTGAAGCAGTGTTAACAGCCAATTACGATTACTTTCTCGAGGCAGCAGCAACCTCTAAACACCAGGCTTCTCTCTTCAAGCCTATGACAAAACCAACTTCCCGAATTAAGGGGTCTAAAATACCCGTCTATCACATTCATGGATATCTACCCTTTGGAAAGGCTAAAAAGGGAGAAGACAGGAGTACCGTAGATGTTACTGAACGAAAGAGAACGGAAGTTGACTTAGTCCTGGATAGCGATTCTTATGTTCGTGCATATCAGCCTGGCAGTTGGACAATTGAAATTATCAAGCAATACCTTGGTAATTATATGACCATTTTTATTGGTTTCTCCTTTGCAGATGTTTTTTTAATGGAGGCAATTCATGCGATATCGGGTAAAGCCAATCAACCGACGCATTACGCCCTTCTGAGGAGAGGGGACGTATCCACCGAGCTTGAAGATATGCTGAAAATGGTTGGCATTCGACCTGTTTTCTACGATAATCATAGTCAGGTGCCTTTACTTCTAGCTCAGGTTTATGAGAGTGCATTGCCAAGAGAAGGTATTCTCGTACCACAGTTGGAAAAGGAACCACGGAGATTTAAACCTGCTGAGATTTGGGCCATGCTTTGGGA
>JAUVKA010000003.1 GCA_030592205.1 Bacteroidota bacterium
ACGGAGACAGGCAGCTTCTATGATGGATGGAAAGCGTCCGTAACTCTAATGCCAATGTGGAGTGCCACCACTTCTTTCGATCTTAGTGGAACATATAGATTTGACTGGATAAAAATCGCAAATCGGGATATATCTTTCATTAATCATATTATTGGTATAAAAGGTTTGTGGACATTCACTACCAGAACCTCCCTTGCAGGCTTTGTACAATATAACACTGCTATTGACGATGTGATCGCTAATATTCGATTCAGATATAATCCACGTGAAGGTGTTGATTTCTATCTTGTTTACAATGAAGGACTAAACACCGATCCATATTCGCGTATACCAAAACTTCCCGTATCCGATACCCGGACATTGATGGCAAAGTTTACTTATACCTTTGGGAGATAGGGAGTTAGGGAATTGTAAATTATTAATTATTAATTATTTAGTCACTCGTCATTTGTCATTAGTCACTTTAATATTTATTCATTTTTCTTTTAACCTACTTTTGCTTTCCTGCTTTCCTGCTTTCCTGCCTTCTTGCCTTAATTAAGCTTAACAATCATCACAACAGGATTATCATTTTCATCAAGTGATTCTACCATAGCCTTGAACTTTTTAGCTAATTTAGGATTGAAAGATGAACTTTTATCCGATTTGGTGTTTTGGTTTTCTACTAATAGATCAAGAGGAGTTAAACAGGAAATAGCAAGGTTATTATGCGTTGTTTTTGGCCAAAAAGGCAATCCTCCATCAAGATCATTGATAAAACCGCTGTCTTCAGGTCTGATTTCTAATTTAGGAATTTCGACTGTTTGAGCTAAGCCAGTTTTTTTATCGTATAATATTTTACGTATTCCATTCTGATAACCTCCAGCCAGAAAGAAATAGTTGTCTGATTCCCATAAAAAGAACAAAATAGTATAATCATTTTGCTCAGTTACAAAACGTGGCCAACTGTGAAGTACATCACAAGGTATCTTTAGCGGACCAGATTCGATAGACCAAACAGGTTGAAAGGATGAATTACTATCCAACTGATAAACCGTATCAAACGGGACTTCAGCGAATCTTAATTTATTATGATACCAATAACATTGAACATTTGATCCAACTAGTTTTCCACCACCCATTTGACGACCGGGATACAGAGGAATAGAAGACTTCTCAATCCCTTCCGGAGTCAACCATTGAAGTTTTGCAGAATCCTTTAATAATACTGTTTCAGCTAGATATAAGAGCCCAATATTACCTTCATTATCCACAATTATTTGATCAGCGTATTCCTCAAGCTTAATTTCATTTTTGAAATGCCCGTCAAAACCGTAAACCATGCATTTCCTATTTGAACTGAGTAGATATATTTGGTCATTTTTTTCGTCAACGTAATATTTATTCAAGGGAATATATTCCTCAGGTCCTTTTCCTAATTTACCTATTGTGTTTAGAAATTTCCCCTGACGGTCAAATAGCTTCATAACCTTATTGTGTTCATGAACCACAAGGTATTTATCCAAAATAGTGACCTGCATACTTCTGTGATTTCCAATCAAACAATCAGGAGTAGTTTCAAGTGGAATGTATTCTATGTCTGAGGCTATACTGGATAACAAAACCTTCTCAGCACTTTTCCAGTTTTCCGATAAGTCGATATGATTTATTCCTTGATTGGCAGATTGTCTGTTGCATGACCATAGAACAATAATGGCAAGCACTATTGGGGTCAGATAAAATGAGCGATTCATGTGTTGGATTGTCAGTGTAGGGGGACATAAATTCAAGATACAAGATACAAGATACAAGACTAAAAAAACAAGAATAAAGTAAAAAAGAAAGCTCGTAATGTTACAGGACTTGAACTTCGTAAAGGCTCCCTGGCCAAGCCCCAATCAGATCTTCGAAAATAGGACGGGGACAAGCCCAGTCCATACAGCATCCTTTGTTAACTTCTTACTTAAAACTTGTACCCTACTTCTGCCCTTTGCCTTCTGCCTTTTGTCTTATTCTTTGCTGTATTCAGTAAAGGCCTCTTTAATCCCTGCTTCTTCGGTGTTGCCGCCATGAACCAGAACCCGGTAGCGAAGTTTCAAAGTATCACCTTTCTTAAATGTAGTGCCGGCTTTTTCATCTTCAGGCCAGTACATTGGAGTAGGAGAAAAGAAGCCGTAATCACGAGTAAACCAGGGTGATGGATACCACTTATTAGTTGGATGCTGCATTATTGCCATTCCTTCAGTTTTTCCATTTCGAGTACCGAAATAATCCATCCATGGAGATCTCTTGCCGAAAGTGCCCTCATCTCCCTTTTCTCCCTCATCACCTTCTGCATTTACCATGCTGCCTCCACCGGTGACAGCAAGATCAGGAGCCATCCTGCCGCTGAAGAAAGAATGGTTTGTCTTTTCAATCTTCACATCCATCAACATTTCCAGGGTAATATCGAAATCAATCTGATACACCTCCGGTGATGGAGAGCTAACAGTGATTGTCCGAAAATCCCGAATGGGTGACATGGCTCCGGGACGGGTCCAGATACATTCATTTTCAATAACAACCTTATCTTCACCAGATTCCAGGATTTCGGCTCTTAAAGTTAGGATTTGTCCACGCTCAAGCCCCTGCTGCCAATAGTTTCCTCCATTCACCCTGTCGCATCCAAAGAAAAGAGAACTGTGATGAGGATAAAGACTATTCCGCATCGAAGTAACACTGAAGCCGGAAGGTCCGTTTACAGGAAAAAATAAGGGATATTTTTCATCTTCAGAAAAAATATATTGAGTAAATAACTTATTATCAATCGAAATGTCAATACGTGAGCCTACTTTATTTGCTGTAACTTTTGATTGTGAAGATACAGTAGTGCTAAGGCTTAAGAATAAAATAGAAATCAGTAGGATAGTATGGTTTTTCATAAGTTCGTAAGTTAGATTTTGTACAATATTAGCTAGAAAATTCCACATTAGAATACAAAAATTACCATAAGCTGCCATTGGTTTTAGCCTGAGACAATCATTTTTCAGTATTAATTAAATACCTTTAAAACTGTATTACCGATTTAAAGAGAAACTTTAAGTTCTGAAATATAAATCATGGACAATAATCTAACATTAAGCACTATACAGGCTAACTTAGTCTGGGAAAACCCTTTGGAAAATTCTACAAAATTTGCAAAAATTGTTGAAAGATTGCCTCAAACCGACTTACTGGTTCTGCCCGAGTTGTTCACAACCGGCTTTACAATGAATGTTGAGTCAAATGCTGAAGAAGTAGATGGTCCTACCAGTAGATGGATGGTTGAGATGGCGAAAAAGTATTCCATTGCTATATGCGGGTCCTTGATAATCAGAGAAAAGGCAAATTATTATAATCGATTATATTTTGCTGCTCCTGAAGGTTTATTGGGGCAGTATGATAAGCCTCACCTCTTTCGCATGGGAGATGAACACAGGAATTATACCAAGGGACAGGATAGGGTAGTAATTAACTATAAGGGCTGGCGTATACTACCGCAATTCTGTTATGATTTACGTTTTCCTGTTTGGTCATGTAATAGAAGCGACTACGACCTGATTATCAATGTTGCAAATTGGCCGGCATCAAGGAAACATGTTTGGACGACTCTCCTCGCTGCCAGGGCGATTGAAAATCAGTGTTTTGTGCTGGGAGTAAACAGGGTGGGGAAGGATGGAACCGGCTTAAACCATTCAGGTAATACGATGCTGCTGGATTATAAGGGACAAATAATTGATGTGATCCCGGATAATGAGGAGGGGTATTTTACTCAAACTATTAATCTGCAAGATCAAAATCGTTTCAAAGAAAATTTCCCTGTATACCTTGATGCCGATAATTTTATCCTTATCACTTAAATTACCTTGAATCACCCAAATCACTTGTATCACAATAAAGTGACGAATGACCAATGACGAAATGGTGACATAAGTACACTACTAAATGCTGCAAAAAGAAAGCGGACAAATACAATAATTATGGAACAGCAGACACAAATTCTTATTGTAATGATTGCCTACATGGCTTTTATTATCTTACTTGGTTTTTATCAAGGACGGAAAGTGAAAACCGGTAGTGACTTTGCCATTGCTGACCGCAAACTGCCGGGATGGATTGCTGCATTATCAGAGAGGGCAACGGGTGAGTCATCGTGGGCTTTGCTTGGACTGCCAGGTGCAGCATATGCAACCGGCTTGCTTGAAATTTGGACTGCAATAGGCTGCGTTTTTGGTATTTTGTTCGCGTGGATAATACTTGCCTGGCGACTCAGGGACGAAGCCGACAAATACAATGTTGAGACGTTTACAGATTACATTGCTAAGCGACATGGTGAAATGGGAAAATGGCTCAGGATAGTGGGAAGTTTTACAATTGTGTTTTTCTTTTTCTTTTATGTAGGAGCTCAGTTTATTGGAGGCGGCAAAACTCTTGAGAATCTTTTTGGTATTAAGAAAATATACGGAATGCTCATCGTTGTAGGTCTTGTGGTACCCTATACAATTTATGGAGGATTTAGAAGCGTAACCTATACCGATGTAGTACAGGCAATTGTCATGATTGTTGCGCTAATTGCCGCGCCTATTGCCGGAATTATTTATCTCGCAAATTTACCTGAAGGTTCAGTTTTTGCATCTACTATTTCAGATGCTTTACATAATGCCGGCGATGCCTACTCAACTTTAACCGGAGGAGCTGTACTAAAAGAAGGAACACACTTATCTTCTGCTTTGAATAATATGTTTCCAAATATGCAAGGTATAGTTAGTGGACTGGGTACTGGAATTATTATTGCCGGAGCATTTTCATGGTTTTTCGGTTACCTGGGCGGACAACCTCAGCTAAGTATGCGTTTTATGGCAATCAGCGATGCGCGTCAGGCTAAAATTGCTCGAAACATTGGAGTATTGTGGACAATTGTGGCTTATATCGGAGCGCTTATGATTGGCTGGATTGGGATTGCACTATTTGGTCCTGAGGGTTTGAAAGATCAGGAAACAGTAATGCCTGAAGTACTTACAACAATTTTTCATCCGATAATAGCCGGAATACTTATTACGGGGGTACTTGCCGCTATAATTTCCACAGCTAACTCACTGCTGATTCTATCTGCAACCGAATTATCTGAGAATATTGTTAAGCCTTTGAGAGGGAAAAAAATTGATTCAAAAACGTCCTTATTATATTCCAGAATAGTTACAGCCATACTCTCAGCCATAGCCCTGGTATTAGCGTATTTGTCTTCAGGCAATCTTATCTATACCATTGTAGGGTATGTTTGGGCAGGAATCGGCTCTACATTTTCGATAGTAATATTACTTACATTATTCTGGAAGCGTTTTCATGGTATTGCTGCACTATTGACAATAATTTCCGGCTTACTATTTACAATAATATGGATAAGCACCGAAATGGATAAGATCATCACTTCCCGGTTGCTGACCTTTATCGTAGCCTTATTTGTTGCTGTTCTATCAACCTACTTGTTTAAAAAAAGAGAAGAATCATGAAAACTCTGAAGAGTCCGGAACCGAATGGACAATGATGATAAGGTTACCCTGAATTACCTGAATCACCCTGCATCACCTGAATCACCCTGAATCACTCATATTACCTGATCAAGGCCTCGTATAGTATCTCAACCGGGTGATAGGATTTTCTTTGTGTCCCATCCTTTATCTGATGTCGGCAGCTTGTTCCAGGAGCACAAATCAGTGTATCCTCAGGGGTTTTTCTAATTTCCGGGAAAAGAATCAGTTCTCCTACCTTCATGGATAGCTCGTAATGCTCCTTTTCATAGCCAAAAGAACCGGCCATGCCACAACATCCGGATGGTATTTCATCTATAGTGTAATTTTCAGGGAAGCTCAGTATGTATTTGGTGGGCTCTGTTGAAGCAATAGCCTTTTGTTGACAATGTCCGTGTAAACGTATGTTTTTAGGCTTATCAGTAAATAAATCCGTTTTAATCTCACCATCCTTCATGGCTTCAGCAAGGAATTCATCAATAGTCATGGTGCGCTCCGACAAGTATAGAGCATCTGCTTTTAGCTTATCTTGAACCAGGTCAGGGTATTCATCCCTAAAGCTCAGAATTGCAGAGGGTTCAATTCCAATCAATGGCATAGAATCATCAATTAATTCCTTGAACATCCGAACGTTATCATTTGCTATTTTCCCGGCTTTTCGCAAAAGCCCTTTAGAGATATATGACCGACCTGATTGTGTAGGAGGAGGCAGAACTACTCGATATCCCAATGAACTAAGCAGCCTAATTGTAGTTATACCAATACTTGCATCATTAAAATTGGTGAATTCATCAATAAACAAGCATACCTCGGCCTTGACTTTTTTCTCAGAAGGGTTCACCCTGAGAAGATTTCGTTTAGCCCATTTATTGGCTGTAATGGATGAGATCGCAGGCAGGCTGCGATCTGTGGCAAATCCGGTGAACCTCTTAAACAGACTGGAAAAACCCTTGTTATTGAGTATAGTATTTGAAAAAGCAGGCCAAAAACTACTAAGTTTGTTAAGAGTTGTGATGTTGGCAATTAATCTGGTTCTGAAAGGAACACCATGTGCATCATACCAATGTTGTAAAAATTCTCCTTTTAGTTTGGCCATATCGATCGATGAGGGGCACTCACTTTTACATGCTTTGCATGAAAGGCATAAATCAAGTATATCGTAAATCTCATGATGGTCAAATGCGTTAGGACTTTTATCAAGGCTTATAAATTCCCTAAGGACATTAGCCCTGGCCCTGGTTGTATTCCTTTCATCTTTGGTGGCCTGATATGATGGGCACATTGTGCCTCCAATCTTGTGAGATTTTCTGCAATCTGCTGAGCCATTGCATTTTTCAATAGCCCTGACAATACCCATATCAGAACTGAAATCATAATAGGTTTTAATTTCAGGTGTTTTCTGCCCGGGGGTATATCTATGGAATTCATCCATGGGAGGAGCATCCACAATTTTTCCCGGATTTAATATTCCATCAGGGTCAAAAATTCTTTTAACCTCTTTTATCAGTTCATAGTTTTCTTCACCAAGGATAAGTGGAATAAAAGGAGCCCTTAATCTTCCATCCCCATGTTCCCCACTCAAAGAACCATTATATTTCTTGACAAGTTCAACAATACGAGTTGCTATTTCCTTAAACCTTTTTGTATCAGCAGAATCTTTCAGGTTTAGCAAAGGACGTAAATGCAATTCCCCTGAGCCAACATGGGCATAGTAAATGCATTCAAGATCCATTGATTTAAAGATTTTTTCATCTTCAACAATGTATTCCGAAAGTTTTGATACAGGAACAGCAGTATCTTCTATAACAGAAACTGATTTAGAATCACCTGGAATATTGGCTAATAGACCCAGTCCAGCTTTCCTTAGATTCCATGCCCTTTCACAGTCATCACCATATAATACAGGATATGAATATCCATAGCCTGCCTTTTTAATTGAGTTTATAGTTTCCTCAACTTTTTTATCAAGTTCTTGTTTGGTTTCACTTACATGTTCAATTATCAAAATGGTCCTTGGGTGGCCATCAATAAATGCACTGTTTTCAGCCTGTGATTTATTTGACATAGCACACTCAAGAATAACAGAATCCATTAATTCTATTGCTGATGGTTTGCTTTCAAGCGCAATAAGATTTGACAAAAGGCTTTCCCTGACAGTCTTGAAATGTGCACATACCAATGCCTTTTCCGGAAGTGGGGTGGGTACAAGATTTAGTTTGATTTTTGTTGTAACAGTCAGAGTACCTTCCGAACCAGCCAGTATCTTACATAGATTGATATAATTTCCCTTATCATTGTAAGGCTTCGATTGTAATAAAAGATCGAGGGCATATCCTGTATTTCTTCTTGGGATATCAGGATCGGGATATCCTTCTTTAATTATTCTGGCATTATTTTCATCAGATAAAATAGAATGCAAGCCTTTGTATATATCACCTTCAAGCCCGTCAGCTTTAAGTTTTTCCAGAAATTCTGTTTCATTAAGAGCTTTAAAAGAAGCAAGGCTGCCATCAGATAATATGCATTCTATTTCAAGAGTGTGGTCTCTTGTACTGCCATATACAAGGGAGTGGAGGCCGCATGCATTGTTACCCAACATTCCGCCCATCATACACCTGTTACCTGTAGATGTTTCCGGTCCGAAAAATAAACCATAAGATTTAAGATGCTGGTTTAATTCATCCAGCACCACACCAGGTTCAACCCAAGCCCAGCCTTCTTCCTTGTTGACTTCAATGATCTTGTTTAAGTGTTTAGAAAAATCAACAATTACTCCTTTCCCAACAACCTGCCCGGCAAGAGAAGTCCCTGCAGTTCTGGGAATAAGGGAAGTGTTGTTTCTTGCTGCGAAGAGAATTAGCTTCTTAAGGTCTTCAGATGATTGAGGAAAAGCAACTGCCAGGGGCTCTTCCTTGTATACAGATGCATCTGTAGAGTATATTGTACAGTGAATAGAATCCCAAAATAATTCACCTTGCAATTGTGTTTTCAGGATTTCAAGCTCATTTTTCATCAGACTATGGGTAGAAAAAATAAATAGTAAAGATATTAAAAACGAAAAGAGGGCTTTCGAAAAAGCCCTCTTTTAATGAACAGGTTTAAATATGATATTAAAACAACTTCAAGTCGTCTAATACATTCATTACGTTCTTAACCGCTTTTGAACTAGTTTCCAGTAATTCACGTTCTTCAGCATTAAGGTCCAACTCAATAATTTCCTCAATACCATTACTGCCCATAATTACAGGAACACCAAGGCAGATATCCTTCATGCCGTACTGACCGTCCAGATATGCACAAACAGGGAATATTCTTCGCTGATCCTTAAGAATAGATTCAACCATTAATGCTACAGATACTCCAGGAGCATACCAGGCTGAGGTTCCAAGAAGGTTAACAATCTCTCCGCCTCCCTTCATCGTCCTGGTAATAATCTTATCTAAAACATCATCATCAATCATATCAGTTACAGGTATTCCACTAATAGTAGTGTACCTTTTAAGTGGAACCATAGTATCACCATGACCACCAAGTAGTAGAGCTTGTATATCCAAAGGTGATACATTCAACTCATTTGCCAGAAAAGCTTTATAGCGAGCAACATCAAGTACTCCTGCCATACCAAAAACCTTATTTGGATGTTTTTTTGCTGCCAGATATGCAGCATAGGTCATCACATCCAATGGATTAGATACCACTATAATAATAGCATCAGGAGAGTATTTAATTGCTTTCTCTGTAACCTCTTTTACAATGCTTGCATTGGTTTTGATAAGGTCATCGCGCGACATACCCGGTTTTCTTGGGATACCTGCAGTAATAACAACTACAGATGATCCTGCAGTCATTTCATAATCGTCAGTAGAGCCAACAGTTCTGGCGTTAAAACCAAAAACTGAAGATGTTTGCCATATATCAAGAGCTTTTCCCTGTGCAACTCCATCAGCAACATCAACTACAACAATCTCAGAGGCAAGATCCTTAAGTGCCAGGGCCTGGAGTACTGTTGCTCCCACATTTCCTGCACCAATTACAGTTATTTTTTTATCCATGAGTGAAAAAAAATTTAATTTTTAGGTTTCGTATAAAATTTAACGTCAGATTTTAGTCCCGTTTTTTCAAGGAACCAGAATTCATTTTGTGATTTAGGCCTCTCAATAGGTAATCCATATGCCCTGTCCCAAACTAGCTGAGCGAGAACACCCAATGCTCTTGATACAGAGAATAACACAGTATAGAATTCATATTGAGTAATTCCATAATGCAGAAGTAAGGCGCCAGAGTGAGCATCAACATTTGGCCATGGATTTTTGATCTTGGCAATTGATGAAAGAATTGGAGGAACAACCTCATATATATTGCTCACAGTCTGGAATAGAGAGTCGTCAGCCATGTATTTCAAAGCAAATTCCCTTTGAGCTGTATAACGTGGATCAGTCTTCCGAAGTACTGCATGTCCGTAACCCGGAACTACACGACCTTCACTCAATGTTTTTTTAACAAAATCTGAAATTTGCTCTTTGGTAGGATTTTCCACGCCAAGTTCTTCCCTCATTGCAAGTATCCATTTGATAACTTCCTGATTTGCCAATCCATGGAGAGGACCGGCCAGGCCAAGCATTCCAGCCGCATAAGCCTGGTATGGTGAGCTAAGTGCTGAACCAACAAGGTGTGTTGTATGGGCACTCACATTACCTCCTTCATGATCGGTATGAATGGTCATATACAAGCGGAAGAGCTTCTTGACTTCATCATCATCAAATCCCATCATATGTGCAAGGTTACCTGCCCAGTCGAGGCTTGGATCTGACTCAATATGATCACCATCAAAGTATGATCTGCGATAAATATAAGCTGCTAATTTTGGCAACTTGGCGATAAGATCCATTACCCCTTCATAAGTAGGATCCCAATAATCTTTTTTACTTATTCCTTCTTCATATGCTTTAGCAAACTTTGAACCATCAGCCATAGCAACAATTCCCAATGCAAACTGATTCATTGGGTGAGTGTCTTTTGGAAGTGCATCCAATGCTGCAAATACGTGCTCAGGTATATCAGATCTTTTTGTCCACTCATCTTGTATTTCTTTGACATCCGCATCAGTTGGAAGCTCTCCAACAAGCATCAGATAGAATAAGCCTTCAGGAAGAGGTTCAGTACCGCCCGGAATTCTAGGAAGCAACTCTTGAAGATCTGGAATTGAATAGCCTCTGAATCGGATACCTTCTTCAGGATCCAATTTAGAAGTACTAGTCATAAGACTAATAATCCCTTTCATTCCAGTCAATACATGACCTACTGTAACTTCTGACACAACAACATCAGCGTGTTCTTTTTTTAGTTTCTGAATTACGGCAGACTTCTTCGAAGCGTTGTCGTAAAATTTTTGTTTAATTGTACTCATTTGCTTAGTTTTTTAGATTCATTTTATCAGAAAAGTTTTGCTTTAGTGCTGCAAAAAACTCTTCTGTTGTTAGATAATGCTCTTCTTTCATGTTATCGCCGTGAATAACCAGTGCCAGATCTTTAGTCATCTGTCCATTCTCAACTGTTTCAATGCAGGTACTTTCCAGAGTTCTTGAAAAATCAACCAATTCAGGCTGATTGTCTTTCTTGCCCCTGAATTCAAGTCCCCGGGTCCAGGCAAAGATTGATGCAATTGGATTGGTGGATGTTGGATTCCCTTTCTGATGCTGACGGTAATGACGTGTCACAGTTCCATGGGCTGCCTCGGCTTCCATTGTTTGGCCGTCAGGTGTAACCAGTACAGAACTCATCAATCCAAGGGAGCCAAATCCTTGGGCAACAGTGTCGGATTGTACGTCTCCATCATAGTTTTTGCATGCCCATACATATCCTCCTTCCCATTTTAATGCAGCAGCTACCATATCATCGATCAATCGATGCTCGTATAAGATACCAATTTTCTCAAACTTTTCTTTATAATCGGCATCATAAATTTCTTGAAATATATCTTTGAAGCGACCATCATATTTTTTTAAGATGGTATTTTTAGTAGAAAGATAAAGAGGCCATTTCTTCGTTAGGGCCATGTTGAAGCAGGAATGAGCGAATCCACGTATAGATTCATCAGTATTATACATTGCCATTGACACTCCGCCTCCTTCAAAATCATAAACATCATAGGATTCTGGTTCTCCATCCTCAGGAGTAAAAGTAATAGTCAGTTTCCCTTTTCCCTTAACTACAAAATCAGTGGCTCTATATTGATCTCCGAAAGCATGTCTTCCAATGCAAATAGGTTTTTTCCATCCAGGTACTAAACGAGGGACGTTACTAATCATTATAGGTTCGCGAAACACTGTGCCTCCAATAATATTTCTTATTGTCCCATTAGGTGATCTCCACATTTCCTTAAGTCCGAATTCCTCTACGCGGGCCTCATCGGGAGTAATTGTTGCACATTTGATTCCAACACCATATTTAATAATAGCATTGGCAGCATCAATTGTTACCTGATCATTTGTTTCATCACGATATTCAATACCCAGATCATAATATTTAATATCCAAATCCACATAGGGTAGGATTAATTCTTCCTTAATCATCTTCCAGATTATTCTGGTCATTTCATCCCCATCTATTTCAACGACAGGGTTTATCACCTTGATTTTCGTCATAGTACTTTTATTGGTTTGTAATTCTTAAAAATAACAAAATATTTAGATTAGTGTATGTTTGAAAATGTGGTATTTCTCAATAATTCACATTTTTTAACAGCTGTACAAAAGCGCCTGAGCTATGATAAATTGTCAGGCACCCGGATTATTGAATTAGTTTTAATAAGCTTTCCGAGAAGAAGAAAATGCTAAAATTGGAAGAATAATTACCTTTTTTGTCTGATCAGATTTAGAGCTGAGCCCATTTTAAACCATTCAATTTGATTAAGGTTATAGCTATGTTTAACTTTTATTTTCTCCTGCTTGCCATCCTTGTGATTTATAACCAGAGACAAATCTTTTCCGGGCGAAAATTCCGTTAAGCCAAGAATATCAATGGTATCACTTTCCTGAATCTTATCAAAATCATCCTTATTAGTGAAGGTAAGAGCCAGCATGCCCTGTTTTTTAAGATTTGTTTCATGAATTCTGGCAAATGATTTCACAAGAACTACTCTTACACCGAGGTGACGAGGCTCCATAGCAGCATGCTCTCTTGATGATCCTTCGCCATAATTCTCATCACCTACAACAATTGTCCCCAGACCGGCAGCTTTATAAGCCCTGGCAGTATCGGGAACTCCTCCCAACTCGTCATTCAATTGATTCTTTATAAGATTCGTTTGACCATTAAAGGTATTAACTGCACCGATAAGCATATTATTGGAAATATTATCCAAATGTCCCCGGAATTTCAGCCAGGGACCTGCCATGGAAATATGGTCTGTAGTGCATTTGCCTTGAGCTTTAATCAACAGTCTCAGCCCAAGTAAGTTCTTCTCATCCCATGGCTTAAATCCTTCCAGTAATTGCAGTCTTTCGGAATCATCAGCCACTGTAATTATAACATCTCTTCCATTTTTAGCCGGAGCCTGGTAGCCATTATCCTCAACTTCATATCCTTTCTCTGGCATTTCAAGTCCTGCCGGTGAATCCAACTTAACCTTTTCTCCTTTATTATTAATCAGGTAATCTGTAAGTGGGTTAAAAGTTATGTCACCGGCGATTGCGAGAGCAGTAACCAGTTCAGGAGAAGCCACAAAAGAGTGGGTTAGCGGGTTTCCATCATTTCTTTTGGCAAAATTCCTATTGAATGAGGTGATAATACTATTCTTTCCCATATTGTCAGCATTATGCCTTGCCCACTGCCCAATACAGGGGCCGCATGCATTAGCCAGTACAACACCTCCGATTTTCTCAAATATATCAAGGAGTCCATCCCTTTCAACGGTATAACGTACCTGTTCTGATCCAGGAGTTATAGTGAATTCTGATTTAACGGAAAGATCTTTGTCAAGCGCCTGTTGGGCAACAGAAGCAGATCGGGTGATATCTTCATAGCTGGAATTGGTACAGGAACCAATTAAACCAACATCCAATCGGGCAGGGTAGTCATTGTCTTTAACGGCTTGAGCAAATTCAGAAATAGGCCAGGCTTTGTCAGGAGTAAATGGTCCGTTAATATATGGCTCCATGCTGTTCAGATCAATCTCAATAACTTTGTCGAAATACATTTCCGGATTTTCATAAACCTCTGGATCACCGGACAGGTGTTGTGCAATTCCATCAGCTAATTCGGCTACTTTTTCACGGCCGGTTCCTGAGAGGTATTCTGAAATTTTTGAATCATAGGCAAAAATAGATGTAGTAGCGCCAATTTCTGCACCCATATTACAAATCGTTCCTTTGCCGGTAGCCGACAATGAATTTGCTCCCTCGCCAAAATACTCAACGATATGCCCGGTTCCACCTTTAACAGTTAATTCACCAGCTATTTTCAAAATAATATCTTTCGCAGAAGCCCATCCATTTAATTTCCCGGTTAATTTAATGCCAATAAGTTTTGGGAATTTTAATTCCCATGGCATGCCTGCCATAACATCCACAGCGTCAGCTCCTCCAACGCCTATGGCTACCATTGCAAGTCCTCCGGCATTCACGGTATGGGAATCAGTGCCAATCATCATTCCTCCAGGAAATGCATAATTTTCCAGAATCACCTGGTGAATTATTCCAGCACCTGGTTTCCAGAATCCTATTCCATATTTATTTGATACAGAGGCTAAAAAATCATAAACCTCCTTATTGGTCTCCTGAGCAGTTTTCAGATCTTCCAAGGCCCCAATCTTAGCTTGTATTAGATGGTCGCAATGGACAGTACTTGGTACCGCCACCTTTTCTTTACCAGCCTGCATAAACTGCAAAAGAGCCATCTGGGCAGTTGCATCTTGCATACCAACCCGGTCGGGTGCAAAATCTACATACGAGTTGCCTCGCTGATAGGCTTGGTCTAATTTATTATCATTTAGGTGGGAGTAGAGAATTTTCTCTGTTAAGGTCAAAGGCTTTCCTGTTATTTGCCTGGCTTTTTCAATCTTCGCCGGCATCTTAGCATAAACCTTTTTAATCATGTTAATGTCGAAAATCATGTCTTGATATTTTTATTGTCTTCTGTTATAATTAACTACAAGCTGTTCATCAAATGGAATTTGCTTTTTTTTCATAAAAAAAGAAGCATTTCCAGGATGGTGTAAACTCTGACAAAAATCATAGAAAAAGCTCATAATTGCAAGCCATTTTTTGGCTATCTTTGTATATTAATTTCTTATGTTGTAATACGCTGAATTTCATGGATTTACTAGAAAGAATAAGATCTGCGGCAAAATCGCACAATAAACGAATAGTGCTGCCGGAAAGTATGGAGGAAAGAACTCTGGAGGCTGCTAATATTCTACTTGAAGAAGGAATTGCCAGAATTATTTTAATAGGAGATAAAGAAAAAATAATCAGTCTGGCGAATAATAAGGGGCTTTTAAACATTGGTAAAGCTACTTTTATCGATCCTATGGAACATGAGAAAAAGGAAGAATATATCAAGCTCATGTTGGAGTTACGCAAGAAAAAAGGCTTATCGTATGAAGAAGCTTCCAGATTAATAGAAGATCCTTTATATCTCGCAACTCTTATGATTAAGGCTGGAGATGCTGATGGAGAGGTTGCCGGAGCTGAAAATGCTACAGGGGATGTTTTACGACCGGCCTTTCAATATGTAAAAACCAAGCCTGGCATATCTGTTGTTTCCGGAGCCTTTATTATGATCCTCAAAGATCAGCAATTTGGTGAGAATGGGATGCTGGTTTTTGCCGATTGCGCAGTACACCCCGATCCAAATGCCCAGGAATTGGCAGAGATAGCTGTTATGACTGCCCAAACAACAAAGGCTATTGCAGAAATGGAACCAAGGGTTGCATTGCTAAGTTTCTCAACCAAAGGAAGTGCAAAACATGAAATGGTTGATAAAGTTGTAATTGCTACCAAACTGGCTCAGGAAATGGCCCCGGAATTCAAGTTCGATGGAGAGCTACAGGCTGATGCCGCCATTGTGGAAAGTATTGGTAAGAAAAAAGCTCCGGAAAGTGATATTGCAGGAAAAGCTAATGTATTAGTCTTTCCTACTCTTGAAACTGGAAACATTGCATATAAACTTGTACAACGATTGGCCGGTGCAGAAGCAGTTGGCCCTGTACTGCAAGGTATGGCGGCACCTATCAATGATCTGTCAAGGGGTTGTTCAGTTAGTGATATTGTTAACCTGGTGGCTATTACAGCAAATCAGGCTGCAGGATAAATTTTTAGGTTATTAATCTAATACAGAATTAATGGGCGAAAAAGTCGAACAAATAGAAAAATTTGGCCTCAGTGTAAAGAACCGTCCTAAGACCCAATTTGCTAAAGTAGGAGTTTTGGGGTGTGGTACTGTTGGACAAAACATCACAAGAATTATTGCTACTGCAGGGATTGATGTGGTATTCATCGAGTTGAGTAATGAGAAGATTGACCAGGCATTGGAAGCGATAGCTAAGGAACTTGATTATCGGATCGACCATTGGGGTATGACAAACAGTGATAAAAAAGGTGTTCTTAATCGGATACATGGACATACCAAGTGCAAGGCTCTGACTGGTTGTGACCTGGTGATTGAAGCTATAAAATCAAGATCCAGAGAAGAAAGGGTTAGTTTAAGGAAGGAGATATTCAAAAGGGTAGAAGAATTTGTGGATCCGGAAACAATTATTGCTACAAATTCAACAACCATCGTAATTACGGAACTTTCCACGGAGCTGGTTCATAAAGACCGTTGTGTAAGCTTGCATTTTTCCACTTCCAGTCCGGGACAAAAAATGGTGGAAGTAGCAAGAGGATTATTTACCTCAGACAAGACCTATTCAAATGTTAAAAAATTCATTACTCTTATTGGAATGACAATGGTTCCGGTGGAAGAATCACCAGGCCTGCTCTCTGTTAGATTATTTGCTTCCATGATAAACGAATCCTGCAACGTATTGATGGAAGGGGTAGGGAAGAAAGAAGATATTGATCTGGCTGCCAGAACCGGATTAGGAATGTCATTAGGCCCATTTGAACTTGCTGACAAAATCGGTCTGGATAAGGTTGTTAGATGGCTGGATAATCTTTATAATGAATTTGGCGACATGAAATACAAAGCTTCACCGATGCTAAAAAAACTTGTTCGTGCACAACAGGTCGGTCGTATTTCAGGAAAAGGTTTCTACGCCTACAACAGCGAGGGTAAAAAAATTGTTAAAACACAATATTAATCTAAATTAATTATGAAGATTCTTGTCCTGAATTGCGGAAGTTCTTCTATCAAATATCAACTTTTTAGCATGACTAATAAAAGGGTTATGGCTAAAGGAGTAGTTGAAAAAATTGGCCTTACAGGTTCTTTTATGAAACACACAAAAGAATCTGGTATCAAGGTGAAGTTTGTAGGGGAGATACTGGATCATAAAACAGGTATCGAATATATTCTTGGTGTATTGACCAGCTCAAAACATGGTTGCATTAAGGAGCTGAATGAGATTGAAGCTTGTGGGCACAGGGTTGCACATGGAGGTGAGAAGTTCTCTACCAGTGCATTCATTGATGACTCGGTTCATAATGAAATACAGAAATTAATTGAGCTTGCGCCGCTACATAATCCTGCTAATCTTAAGGGTATTGATGCAATGGCTCTGCTTATCCCGGGAATTCCACAGGTGGCGGTTTTTGACACATCATTTCATCATACCCTTCCTCCTCATGCATATATGTATGGAATACCATATGCTCTTTATACCCAGTATGGGATCAGAAGGTATGGTTTCCATGGTACATCTCATCGCTATGTGGCCAAAAGAGCTTGTGATATGATTGATCAGCAATGCGATAAGGCTAAAGTAATCTCTTGTCACCTGGGTAATGGTGCTTCTGTTGCGGCAATTGATAAAGGAAAATCAGTTGATACTTCTATGGGGTTTACTCCTCTTGAAGGATTGATAATGGGAACCCGTGCAGGCGATCTTGATCTGGGGGTTCTTACATTTATTATGGATAAGGAAGAAATTAATCATCATACAGCCAATATCCTGTTAAATAAGCATAGTGGAATGCTGGGTATAACAGGTGTATCATCTGATATGAGAGAAATTGAAGAAGCTGCCTATGAAAATGGTAACAAGAGAGCTCAGTTGGGACTTGATATGTTTCACTATAGAGTTTCAAAATATATTGGTGCCTATGCAGCAGGAATGAATGGGGTTGATGTCCTGATTTTTACCGGTGGGATAGGAGAGAATGGTCCAGAATCAAGAGCAGCTATCTGTAAACGTCTTGAATTTATGGGCCTCGAATTTGACAGCGAAAAAAATAAAGGGTTGAGAGGGGAAGAGGCTGTTATTTCAAAACCAGGATCAAAAATCACAGTATTAGTTGTTCCAACAAATGAAGAACTGGTTATAGCTGAGGATACTCAAATGATCTTGAAAAAGTGATATGTATACTTCTCTGGCAGACATTGAGAAAAAAGTTAAGACTAATAAGCAGTTAAAAAGATTAGTACTAGCAGCTGCTGAGGACGCTCATGCTCTGGAAGCTGTGTATATGGCTCACAACCAAGGGATCATTCATCCAATTCTTGTTGGTGATAAGGATGAAATTAATAATATCGCCGACTCTAATGGATTTGATCTCAAGGGATTTGAGATACATCATGAAGCTGAACATACCAAAGCTGTGGAGAAATCTGTCCGAATGATTCAAAACGGTAAGGCTGATATTCTTATGAAGGGAAGATGTAGCACAGCAACACTTTTAAAAGGAATATTGAATATAGAATGGGGGATGAGAAAAGGTAATCTGCTTTCCCATTTTGCCCTGCTCGAAATCCCAACTTACCACAAATTACTTGCCCTTACCGATGTTGCAATAAATATGAGCCCCGATTTGCAGAAGAAGATCTATATATTGGACAATGCGGTAAGCTTTATGAATGGATTGGGCTGGGAAAAACCTAAGGTTGCTATTATTGCTGCAATTGAAGTTGTAAATGAGGCAATGCCAGCAACTGTTGACGCTTCAGCAATATTCATAATGGCTAAGCAAGGCCAAATAAAAAATTGTTTAGTGGATGGGCCACTAGGTTTGGACAGTGCGATTAGCAGTGAAAGTGCTAAGCAAAAAAACATAGATTCTGAGGTTGCCGGAGATGCCGACTTATTACTTTTTCCACAATTGGAAAGTGGTAATGTGATGTATAAATCTTTAACATACCTTGCAAAAGGTATTGCCGCATCGGTGCTTCTGGGAGCTACAGCCCCCGTAGTACTGACCTCCCGAGCTGATTCTCAGGAGTCAAAGTTGAATAGTATTATTTTGGCTGCAGCTGATAAAACATGGAAAACCCCCTGAGATATAATGGAGCCAGTAACAATTCTTGCCATAAATCCCGGATCGACTTCAACTAAGATTGCAGTTTTCCAAAATACAAGACCAATATTCCAAAAATCCATTATTCATGGATTGGAACAATTAAAGCAATTCAAAAGGATTTCAGATCAATTTGAATTTAGGAAAAAAATAATTCTGGATGAACTGCATTTAGCTGATATTGATATCAAGAGTGTCAGACTAATTGCTGGTCGTGGAGGGTTTGTAAAGCCTATTGCTTCAGGTGTATATGCAGTAAATGACCAAATGCTTGAGGATTTACGCAACAATCTTACAGGGGAACATGCTTCAAATCTTGGAGGGATTTTAGCTTTCGAAATTGCCAGGGAAAGTCCGGGCGCTGAGGTATTTATTACTGACCCGGTAGTAGTTGATGAATTCGATAAGCTTGCACGTTATAGCGGGCATCCTGATTTCCCCAGAGTATCGGCTTTCCATGCCCTCAATCAAAAAGCTGTTGCCAGGAGTTTTGCCAAGAATGAGGAAAAAAAATATGAGGAACTTAGCTTAATTGTTGCTCATTTGGGTGGGGGGATTTCTGTAGGTGTGCACTATAAGGGCCGCGTGATAGATACAAACCAGGGGCTTGACGGCGATGGTCCTTTTTCTCCGGAAAGAAGCGGCACACTTCCTGTTGGCCAGCTCATTGACTCTTGCTACTCTGGCAAAATAAGCAGGGAGGAAATGCGAAAAAAAGTTGTAGGTAAGGGTGGATTGGTTGCTTATCTGGGCACAAATTCAGTCCAGGAAATTGAAGCGAGAATAAGGCAGGGTGATGAAAAAGCTAATGAAGTATATCAAGCTATGGCTTATCAGGTTGCCAAAGAGATAGGATCGGCAAGCACTGTCTTAAAAGGCCAGGTGGATGCAATATTACTAACTGGCGGCATTGCATATAATGATCTTTTCATTCAATATCTTACTTTCCGTATCGCCTGGATAGCTCCTGTGCGAGTCTATCCGGGGGAAGATGAAATGAGAACACTTGCCCATAACGTACTGATGGTATACACGGGTGAATTGGAATTGAAAGAATATTCCTGAGCAATTTATTGATAGTGACTCTTCCAAATAACTAGCTTGTCTCTGCATATTATTCTTTTAACTTTATGGCTTAATTTTTTTTACTATGAAGAAAATACCCTTATTCCTTCAAATCATTATTGGAATGGTCCTGGGAATAATCTGGGGGCTTATCGCAGTCCAATTTAATCTGGAAAAACTTACTTCCGACTGGATAAAACCTTGGGGAACAATATTTTTAAACCTCTTGAAGCTTATAGCTGTCCCACTGATATTTGTATCGCTTGTGAAGGGAATTTCCGGCCTAAGCAATATATCAAAGCTAAGCTCGATGGGCTTAAAAACTCTTAGTTTGTATATTGTATCTACCCTGTTTGCTATTACAATTGGCTTATTATTAGTCAATACTATTGAGCCGGGAAATACTTTTCCGGATGAGAAAAAAATAGAATATCAAACAAAATTTGGCGCTACCGTTCAAGATAAGCAAGATGCAGCAGAGGAAATAAAAGACCAATCTCCTTTGTTTTTTATAGTTGATATGGTTCCTGATAATATATTCAAGTCCTTGTCAGATAACTCCAAAATGCTGCAAATCATTTTATTTGCCATTCTGTTTGCAGTAGCAATGATGCTTCTTCCCAAGGATCGGGTAAAACCCGTAAAGAAATTCATCAATAGTCTCAATGATATTATCTTGAAGCTAATAGATATTATTATGTCGGCTGCTCCATTTGGTGTCTTTGCACTCCTGGCTGCACTGATTGTTGATTTTTCAGGTGATTCTGAACTTTTCACAGCCCTGGGACTGTATTTTCTA
This sequence comes from Bacteroidota bacterium, assembly GCA_030592205.1. Lineage (GTDB taxonomy): Bacteria > Bacteroidota > Bacteroidia > Bacteroidales > UBA12481 > JAUVKA01. The sequence continues at coordinate 20,841 of JAUVKA010000003.1, forward strand.
ACGGTTGTCCTGGGCTTATTGATTATGGTTACCATATTTTATCCGATATTTTTGAAATTTTTTTTCAGGAAAGTTAAATACTTCAAATACTTCAGAGCTATTATTCCGGCACAGATGGTTGCTTTCTCAACAAGTTCAAGTGCTGCCACCCTTCCCGTAACGATGAAACAGGTTACGAATGAAATAGGAGTCTCCAAAGGAGTTGCAAATTTTGTTTTGCCGGTTGGAGTGACGATAAATATGGATGGCACAAGCTGTTATCAGGCTATTGCAGCTGTCTTTATTGCCCAGGTTTTCGGGATTGATCTTAGCTTTGGACAGCAATTGACAATTGTTTTAACTGCTTTGTTTGCTTCTATTGGATCCCCGGGTGTGCCTGGTGGTAGTATCGTAATGTTAATAATTGTTCTTACTTCTGTGGGTATTCCCGTTGAAGGGCTTGCTTTGATCCTTGGAATTGACAGACCCCTTGATATGCTAAGAACCGTAGTGAACATTACCGGAGACTCAACTGTGTCAACTATTGTAGCCAGAACAGAAGGGGAGTTTGAAAACATTAAAATTTTATAAAGTAAATAGAACCAGAGCGAATTCTGTTTTTATTCAGTCAGAGAGTAATATTGAATTTATGTATAGAATTTCTTATTATTATTGAAATTCTTTTTACTTACTTGCAAAGGCTTTATATTTTTGTTCTTTATAAAAATATGCCAGCATTATTAAGCGGGAGTAGCTCAGTGGTAGAGCATCAGCTTCCCAAGCTGAGGGTCGCGGGTTCGATCCCCGTTTTCCGCTCAAATTATACCAGAGTACAACTCAATCCAAAGCCTATACAATCATAGGTAGAAATGTCTCTAAAACAACGAATTCCTTTCATTCTTCAACAAACCGGCTCGTTACATTAGAAATTACTAGAAGCTAAGAAGCCAATAATTAGTCTATGTATCTTATTCTTAAAGTAATAAAGCCATAATCTTCTTAGTTATATGTGGAAAGTTTTCAGGTAAAATATATTTACTGAAACAAAACAATAAATTACATATCTATAACAATAATAAGCGATACAATTAACTTCTGTATCTTATTCCGATTACATACATATACTCAGGACAGAAAACAAACATATCTCCAAATCACTCTTCTAAATATGCTGGAATCAAGTTTTTACAAGTGTGACACAGTGTCTTATCAGACAGATAACCAGTAGATAAGAAGCAGTTAGTTGAAGTAAAGCTAGTATAATAGTAGAGCTTTCTGCTATATATCAAACCAGATGAGTTTACAATTGTTAATTTCAATAGTGTAATCACCTTATACTCAGCTTATAATGTGTTTATCAGGTATATTTACTTTAAGTATGATGTTTTTGCCTATTTTAATCCGCTTAAGCTAATATCACAACTAAATATGCCATGTATTACTATTTATACCGGTTTCTCCGTTAAATACCTAATTCCTACTATATATGGTATACGCATGACCATATTTACATAGCAGTTAACTACTAGTCGCAGGTCTGTATATAAATTTCAACCATAAATCCTTGAAGTAATACTTATTATTGGAATGCAAACTCATACATTAAGAAAAACATATTTTAATAGTTCACGATTGTAACTTCACAATTCACAAATAACAATTGCATGGTTAACATTTGTAATTTGCATTTGTAATCAGTATGATTTACTTTTGTAACATGCTTAACAGGATAAAGGAAATACTACTAAGAGAGGGCTTTGCATCCGGATCATTTGCTGATGAGATTGGAGTACAGCGTAGTAGTCTTTCTCACATATTAAATGCACGCAACAACCCTAGTCTTGATTTCATTCTTAAGACTCTACAGCGATTTCCAAACATAAATTCTGAGTGGCTTCTACTGGGAAAGGGAGAAATGTATAATCAGGAAGAAACTGAATTTAAGGGAAATAGCTCCTTGACGGCAATACCTGATCTATTCAGTTCTGCTAATAAAGAGCCTTCTAATCCAGAAAAAGTTGGTGACATTGATTTAGATATAGAATCGCCTGTTAATGAGGAGATCAATATGATTAAAGCTGAAAAACATGTCTCTCAGATTTTAATATTTTATTCTGATTCTACATATCAGGTGTACAAGCCAGAGAAACCTGAGTAATAGATTAAGCAGTTTTTCTACCTTTGGCTCATAAGATTCAGTTTTATCTTATGTGTATGTACAAATATATTTTACGACCAATTTTATTCTTATGGTCTCCTGAGAAAATTCATCATCTCACCTTTGGACTCTTAAATGCATTTTCCTTAATACCTGGATTTCTGACTTTGTTGTTTGGAGTTAAGAAGCAAAAAAATCAATTTGTCGATATCATGGGACTGAGATTATCTCACCCTGTTGGTATGGCTGCTGGTTTAGACAAAGATGGCATTGCCATTCGGTCAATGAGCAAACTGGGCTTCAGCTTTCTGGAACTTGGTACTGTAACTCCAAAACCTCAAGCCGGTAATCCCAAACCCAGGCTCTTTCGTTTGACCAGTGATCAGGCATTAATTAACCGTATGGGCTTCAATAATCTTGGAGCTGACGCATTGGCAAAGAGATTGAAGAAGCGGCCTAAGGGGATCATTATTGGCGGAAATATTGGAAAAAATACAGAAACCTCCAATATCAAAGCTGTTGAAGATTATGCCTACTGCTTTGAGAAACTTTTAGGGTACGTGGATTATTTTGTTGTTAATGTAAGTTGTCCTAATATATCTGATTTGAGAGAATTACAAGACAAGGACTCATTAAGAGAAATATTGAACCGTCTACTTGAGATAAGAAAGAATAGAAATTCATCGGTTCCTTTATTATTAAAGGTTTCTCCCGATTTGAATGACAAGCAATTACTTGATCTGATAGGAGTAGTTAAGGAAACTGGAATTGACGGACTTGTTGCTACGAATACCAGTGTTAGCAGAGAGAATTTGAAAACTGACAGTGAAATAATTGAAACAATAGGGAATGGAGGATTAAGCGGAAAACCATTATCGAAAAGATCTATGCAGATGATAATTACTTTAAGGAATGCTTTTCCAAAACCTTTTCCTATAATTGCATCAGGTGGTATTATGAGTTCAAAAGATGCAAGAGAAAGAATTGATGCCGGTGCAGATCTGGTCCAGCTCTATACAGGGTTTATTTACCAAGGGCCTGGCCTGATTCGACAAATATTAAAAAAACTATAAAAAATGGCCATTTTATAACTGGTTTTCAATTCATTTGATATTGAATTCTCATTGATATTATAGAGCTGTGAAATATTAACACTAATGATATGAAAAAGCTGCATTCTCTAATCTGGATATTTATTGTTCTATTCTCTATTCAATCAGGATTTTCGCAAACTCAAAACAAAAGCGAAATTGAGGGATTCAATTGTTATACCATTATGGTTGGTAAGGAGGCAAGTGATGATGGTAGTGTTTTATTTGCACATATAGAGGACGATTTTGGCAAACAATTAGTTAACTGGTATATCAAAAAGGCTGAAGTTTACCATGAAGGGGAGCAGATTGAATTAAAAAATGGTGGTCTTTTTGCGCAGGTTGAAAAGACAGCTAAAATGCTATGGCTTGAAATACCCGGAATGGATTTTTCTGATTCTTACCTAAATGAATATGGGGTATGCATTGCATCAAATTCCTGTTCTTCAAGGGAAAAAGATCCAGATATCACTGATGGGGGGATTTCATATAGGTTGAGAGGTCTGATGGCTGAGAGAGCAACAACGGCCAGGGAGGCTGTTATTATTGGAGGTGCACTGGTTGAACAATTTGGTTATACTGGCTCAGGGAGAACCTACAGTATAGTGGATGCCAATGAAGCATGGGCTCTGTCTGTTGTTCGTGGCAAGCATTGGGTGGCCCAAAGAATACCCGACAATCAGGTGATGGTACTGCCCAATAATTACACTATTCAAGAAATTATCCTGGAAGATGATGAAAACTTTCTAGCCTGTCCGGATCTGATTGATTATGCTATCAAAAAGGAATGGTACGACCCCAGTACTGACGGATCGTTTAATTTCAGAAAAGCCTATGCTGCTGAGAATTCAATTACACATCCTGGCAATACATCACGCGCCTGGGGGGCTTATCATAAATTTGATATGCCTTTTGCCCAAGATGATATTTTTCCTTTCTCTTTTATCCCAAAAGAGAAAATAAGCAAGGAAAAGCTCATGGATATTTTTGCATATCATTATGAAGGAACAGAGTTGGATATAAGTGAAAATTATACTCTTGGCAGTCCATACGAAATGAATGGCTCCATGATATGTGGAAAAGCAACGGTTTATGGCTTCGTAACAGAGTGCCGTAACTGGTTGCCTGTCGATATTGGCACAGTAATGTGGCTGGCTCCTCAATGGCCGGATATACAGCCTTTTATCCCTTGGTATTGTGGGATATCCAAAATCCCTGATGGTTTTGCCAAACAAGGTTACCTTAATGATTTATCCGATCACTATAACCCTCCTGAGGATATTCATGATCATTATGACGGTCATGCTTTCTGGTCCTTCGTCGAACTATCAAGCTGGGTAAATGAGGATTATGGAAAGCGAATTACAAAACTTCGGAAACAAAAACTTAGACTGGAAAAGAAGCTATTGAAGAAACAGCCTAAATTTGAAAAAATAGCTTTGAAAAAATATAGTAAAGATCCAGCTTCAGCAAATGAAATGCTGAACAATATTACATCTGGTCTTGCCACATACAGTTGGAAAATGTCAAATAAGAATAAACGATAATAATATGGAATTTATCGAAGCCGAAAAAATTCTTGAGAAGTTTGTGGATGAACCCAGTCTGATTCGTCATTGTAGGAGTGTGTCAATCGTAATGAGAGCCTATGCACTTCAATTAGGTGAAGATGCAGAGGAATGGTCTATTGCCGGCCTGCTACATGATGCTGATTATGAAAAGTATCCTGACAAACATCCTGATATTATTGTGAGCTTACTAAGAGAAAAAGAGGAAAACAGAATTGCCCATGCTATTTCTGCTCATTATACAAAATGGGGGCAAAGCTATGATACTATGCTGGACAAATATCTTCTGGCTGTGGACGAATTGACCGGTTTTATTATAGCGGCCAGCCTTATGCGACCAACAAAACTCGAAGGAATGAGTCCGAAATCAGTTAAAAAGAAACTGAAAACTAAAGGATTTGCTGCTGGAGTAGATAGGGATGAAATCTACAAATCACTGGAAATAGCTGGGTTAGATCTGGATACACATATTTTATTTATTATTTCTGTGTTACAAAATCACCAATCAGAGCTTGCTCTATAAACCTCTATACATTAACAATTTTTAAGAATTTTTACTTTTTTTTACAAAGCATATTTGACAACTGCTTGGTAATTTTGAGTCGTGAAGTTTAGCCAAAGCCTCTATAAAATATTTTTAGCCTTTCTTGTCCTGAGTTCTTTTTCTTTTCAGGCATGCAAAGAACTGGATAGGTCTTCGAGTAGTAAGGAAGATCCAGTCTTCGTAAAAATCAATCAGTATCTTAATTGGGAAGAACAAAATGGTTTCTCAGGGATAATAAGCATTAAAATCAAAGATCAACCTACTTACTCAAGATCCTTCGGTTTTTCCAATACAGAAAAACAAGTCCCAATATCTGACCAAACCGTTTTTGATATCGGATCTTTAACGAAGCAGTTTACTGCATCTGGGATTCTTAAACTTGAGATGGGAGGGAAGTTGAGTGTTGAAGACACCCTTGGCAAGTTTTTCCCAAATATCCCTGAAGACAAACTCTCCATTAGCCTCCATCAATTAATGACACATACCTCTGGACTTAAAAAATCAGTAGGATACGACTATAAAAGGACAAGCAAAAGCGATTTTCTGAAAAATCTTTTCTCAAGCGAGCTGATTTCTGAGCCGGGTACAAAATATCATTATTCACACTCCGGTTATAGTTTATTAGGTGCAGTTATTGAAGAGGTTACGGGAGAAGCATATGAAGAATTCCTAAAGGAGAAGCTATTTAATCCTGCTGGAATGGACCATACCGGTTACGTGTTACCTCTTTGGGAAGAAAAGCAAATTGCTCATGGATACAGACGATGCAAAGACTGGGGCAAACCAATGGATATGCCTTGGTCCT